>DATEIA010000307.1:0-21950 GCA_035279305.1 Rhizomicrobium sp. | reverse complement strand
TACCAGGAGGCGATGCCGGTTTCGTCATAATCGGGCTGTTCGCGCGGATAGTACCAGACATTGTCCACCTGATAGGGCTGGCCCACCTTGTAGACCCCGGCATTGGGCGGAACCGTGACGGTATGGTCTTCCGGCTGGGGCAAAGGCGGCTTGGGAGCGCTGCTGCAGGACGCCGCCAACAAGGTGGTGGCGATGGCTAAAGCAGGTCTGGCGACAAACCGCATCGAATCGGGCCCATTGTGACCGGCAAACGCTAGCGGTAGCGGCTGCGGACCTCAACGCAGGTTGCCGAAATGTCGTGCTAAAGCTAAGGCTTCCGGCACGGATGGGTCGCGAGGAGTTGCGACCAGTCTGTTTTGACCCGATAAGCGCACCATAAGTGGCAGCCTGCATCTGGATGGAAGAGTGTCCGAGTGGTTTAAGGAACTGGTCTTGAAAACCAGCGACGGGGAAACCCGTCCGTGAGTTCGAATCTCACCTCTTCCGCCAATGCGCCATCGTGAATTCGACCAAATCGGCGACAGCCGATTTGGGGTGCGAACTGGCCGGTAAGGCCGGCAAGCGATCCGAGCGTCAGCGAGGACGGAAAACAGGCCAATACAGCCCCGCGTATCCCCTCCACTGACCCAACTTGGCCCCGTTGTATCTCCAATCTAACCTAATCGTTATTTCAGGGGCAGATTCTTTGTGCCCAGCGAAGCGGATGCGGAGGGGCGAGGTCCAATGACGGCGCGCAAAGTGGAAACGGTCCTTCCATCCGCTTTATGGCGGAGAGTCGCACCCGCGCTGGATCTATTGTGCGATACATTGGCGGCAGAGCGGCAGAAAAATTTTCTTCTAGCTTGCAGCTTCGCGATTGCGTGCATTTTCTGCCTTTGGGTGTTTGACGTCGATTTCCTGCTGGGTACGTCGCCTTTCTGGAAGAACCCGCGCGGCATCGTTGGCCAGGGCTGGTACGATATCTCCACCGCTCTCAGTGGGTACGACTATTTTCAGCGGGACAACTGGCAGTTGCCCCTGTTCCACACCGGTAAACTGGGCGCACCCGCGGGCACAAACATCATTTACACCGATAGCATCCCCTGGGTCGCACTAGCGGGACGGCTTCTGTTTCGTACTACCGGCGTGCCGGTCAATCTATACGGCTTCTGGACGGTCTTCTGCTTTATTGCATCGGCGATAACCATGACCGGGCTGGTCGCGTCGTTGGGCCAGCGCAATATCGCCGCCGCCGCCATGGCCTCTATCGCCGGCCTTTGCTTCCCGGCTTTGTTGGCCCGCTGGGGGCACATGTCACTGATGGCGCAGTTCGAAATTCCCCTGGCACTGATTTTCTATCTGCAAAACCGCGATTGCGGCAAAGCATGGCGTTTTTTCGGTCAGGGCGCCGCCCTAATGCTGCTTGCGCTGTGGACCCATACCTATTTGTTCGCGATGGTCGGCGCGATCGTGCTGGTGACGTTACTGCAGTCATTACACAATCGGGCAAGCAGTATGTTCTCTGCCACGGCTTTGCTGGCGGGGCTTACGGTTTTTCTGGGGGCCGCGATCGTCCTGTCAGGCCACATGGAAACGCGCGGCAAGTTGAGCGCTGACGGCCTTGGCTTTTATTCCATGAATCTGCTTTCGCCGTTTATTCCCCAGCACAGCGGGCTGTATCCATCGATGCGTAACGTCATGATCGACGGTACCGGCGGACAGTATGAGGGTTTCAGTTATCTGGGCGGCGGTGTGATGCTTCTTCTGATACTGACCCTGCCGTGGCAATGGCGCACATTAAAGGATGGATTGCGTCGAAACCGATGGATGCTCGCACTCTTTTTTGGGTTTACAATTTTTGCGGTGTCTAATGTCGTCTATCTGGGGCCATTGCGGATTTTTCAATTGCCGCTGCCGGCCAGCGTGGCAGAATTTGCCGCATTTTTCCGCTCGACCGGACGCTTCTTCTGGCCGGTGATGTACTGCCTGGCGGCCCTGGCTATCGCAGCACCGATATCGTTTTACGGCCGCCGCGCGGCGCTCCTCCTTTGTCTTGCGATACCCCTGCAATGGATCGACAGCGCGCCGCTGCGCCAAGCGTTGTCAGCAAGCATCCGATTTCCCGAAAAACCGCACATCGATGTGGATGCCTGGCAAAAGGCGATACGCCGGCACAACAATATCCGCGTGCTGCCGCAATTCTTCTGTTTGGCGCACAACAGAGGATGGAACAGCGAGACCGCCGTGCAGTTGCAGCTGACGGCCGCTCTCGCCGACCGGCCAATCAACACGGTATACGCGGCCCGGCATGCCGTGGACTGTCGCGCTGAGCGCCGCATGGCCGAAATGCAGCGACCCCGCACGCGGCAATTATCGGTTTTCTTTGATGAATTTTCAGGTTTTTCGCGTATGCAAGTGCTTGCGGAAACGGGCGGGAGCTGTCAGGCCGGGCCAGGACTGGTAGTTTGCAGCAATGCTCCGGAGGAAGCCCAGAATTTGCGCGCGCTTGTGCGGACGGATCGAAAATGAATGATATTGCCGCCCAGGAGCAATATTTCCGTCGGTCCACCGGACCTGCTCTCCGCCTTTGGCGGGCCGCTCCTCATAAACGGAAAACAGGCCAATGCAGCCTTTCGCTTGCGCTACGGGCGTGCGTTGGCCTAGGGCCAAACGCTTCTCACTTTCCGCGACCTCACCCCATCCGCCAAGGGTTCAAGACCTGATAAATTAAACAATATTGCTCCACTCCATAACCGCATTTCTTTGACTGAACCAAGGGAAGGCTCTCATGTCATGGCACCATCGACTCATCGGCCGGGCAGCGCGCCTGTATTGGCGTGTTCGCAAGCCCCGCACCCTTGGCGTTCGTGCCGTTGTTCTCGATGAGAAGAATCGCGTGGCGCTGGTGCGGCACACCTATACTGACGGCTGGTACTTGCCGGGCGGAGGTGTGAAGAAGGGCGAAAGCTTCGAAACGGCGCTTCATCGTGAACTCAAGGAAGAAGTCGCCCTCAGCAATGCCAAGGTCGAACGGGTGTTGGGCGTCTATCACAGCCGCCGGGACGCGAAAGACGACCATATTGTGATCTTCGCCGTCCGCGTTGCCGATCGGGCGGCACAGGATCTGCGGCGCACCGATCTCATGGAAATCGAAGATGTGTGCTGGTTTGCGATGGATGGGATGCCGGCAGGCGTGTCGCCCGCCACAAGGCGGCGTTTGGCGGAATACCAGGCCGGAATAGTTGGATTGGGTGCTTGGTAATCTTGGGCCGCGAAGATCGGTGTAAATTCAGGCCGCTACCACTTCAATTGAAGCTTCAGCCCGCCTTCGCCGAGGCCGCCGCGCAGCAAGGGCTTGAAGTCACCGCTGCCCTCCGGCCGCAGGGAGAAAAAATCCAGCCGCCCGTTTTGGACACCGAACTTTTGCCCCAGCAGATCAAAGCTGGAATAGCCACTGGCCGGTAGCAAGGAGTCCTGAAGGGACGGCGGCAGAACCGTCGGGAGGGTGATCGAACCGCCATTGCCCGGCATCAGGCCACCGGCCATCACCGGCTCTGCGAGCCCCGCTAGGCTGACAAGAGCTATTCCGGCTATCCGCGGTACAAAGTGCATGCCCGCCCCACCTGCCGCCTGATCGACGGTCTGCCGGTGGTTGTAGCAGTTTGGCACAGCGCCAACAATGCCGCCGGGCCGCCGTCGCGCGCCCAATTGGGGAAAATTTCTGTCCCGCCTGGATGCCCCCCTCCGAGGGCCAAAAGCCGCGCAACAAGCCTAGCGCGGCTGGCCACGGGCGCGCGACGGGCGCCCCAATTCACCGCCAGCCGGCAATTTTTTGTCGGCATGGCCGGGGGTGATGGCGACAAACTGTTCGCCCAGAGCAGAGCCGGAAATCCCCGCCATGGAATCCACCGGCAGCGCAAGATCATCGCGGACAGCCACGTCCAGCACCGCGCTATAATCGGCGGGATCGAGCCGCAAACCCAGAACGGATCCGATCTTGGTGCCACCGAGCCGTACATCGCTGCCGACTTTCACGCCGCCGGCATCCGCCAGCCGCACCCGCAAGCCGTAGCTTCCCAGATGGCCCGTCCCGGTCCGCATCACAATAAAGCCGAAGAACAGGACCGCGACCACGATCACCAGGCCGCTGATGACGGTCTCGAAAACATTGCCCGGCCGCAAGCTCGCATTGGGCACCGGAAGCGCCATGATCAAGTCCTCTCTTGCGGTCCCATATACTGTTCCAGCCGTGCCGCCGCAACGCTTTAACGGTGCGCGGACCGGAACGGTCTTATACCGCAACCGCCAGCCGCCTGATGACCCGCTTTTCCGGCAGAGTCAGCGTCATGCGCGTGCCTTTGCCCGGTATGCTGCTGGCGACCAGGTCGCCGCCCTGCAGGCGCGCCAGCGCCTGGGAAATGGGAAGGCCAAGCCCGGTTCCCTGATGCGCGCGCGAAATTTTGGAATCGATCTGGCCATAGGGCGAGAAGGCCTTTTCGAGCTGGGCTTCATCCATGCCGATACCGGTATCGGCAACATGAATCTCCAATCCCTGCCCCGCCTTCGTCTCGACTCCCACCCTGATCGCGCCGCCCGTGGGCGTGAATTTGATGGCATTGCTGAGCAGGTTGATCAAAATCTGCATGGTCAACCGCTTGTCGGCACGCACTTCGGCTTGGCCATCCAGCCGCACCTCCAGACCGCCATGGTCCTTGGCCTTGTCGCGCACCAGCGCCACGGCATCGTTCACCAGATCCGAAATGGAAAAAACGCTTTCGCGCAATTCCATTTTGCCGGCGTCGATTTTGGACAGGTCCAGCACATCGTTGATCAGGTCCAGCAAATGCGTGCCGCTTTTGTGCACATCCTCGGCATATTCGACATATTTGGCGCTGCCCAGCGGACCATAAATCTGCGCCTTGAGAATTTCGGAGAATCCAAGAATGGCGTTCAGCGGCGTGCGCAATTCGTGACTCATACTGGCCAGGAATTCCGACTTCGCTTTGTTGGCGCTTTGCGCTTGCCCGGCCATTTCCAGGGCGCGCTGCTCGCTGATACGCAAGGCGCGATTGACCTTTTCTTCCCGCTGAAGCGCCGCCTGCATACCCGCGCGCAGGGTAATGCGCTCGGTAATCGCCGCGGCGACAGGCAGCATGACCACAATCAGAATGGCAATGAAGCCTTGCATGAAATAAAGCTGATAGCCCAAGGAGAATTCGTTCACGGCGTGGGGAGCATGGCCAGTGACGGTGGCAGCCGTCAGCACAAGCTGGATTGCGACCAGCCCAAGCGCGGCACCTTCAATCTCGCAGGTCATGGTCACCAAAAGGAGCGCCAGCGGCACCATAAACATCAAGGGCACTCCCACCGGCGCGATATTGAGCGCCAGCGTTACGATCAGGAGTGACTGGGCGGCGAGATGACGCCACCAGTTGCGGCGGAAAATGCCCTTCTCGGCCGTGGCGAGCAGCACCATGACCGGCGTGAAAATAACATAGGACAAGGTGGTCGGCACGAACCAGCTCTGCAGATTGACCAAAAGATGGTGCCCGTTCCACGGTCTGGCCACCAATCCATATGGCAAGGCGGAGAGAATGCTGATGGCGGCGGCAATGGCGATAAAGAGCACCAACTGCTTCCAGGCCCGAAAATCGATCCACGCGCCGATCCAGCGCCGGCAAAGATGGTAGACCAGAAACAGCGCGCCAGACGATATCAGCGGGATTGCAATTATCGCTGGGTCGATTCTGAAGGTCGCCTTGACGATTATGGCGCCGACGGTGCCCGAAATCAGCACCGGCCAAAGCCAGCGGCGGCCGTTGATCAACAGCAGCGCCAGGCCAACGCCGCTGAAAGGCTTTACCGTGGTAATGCCATCGGCGGTAAAGTACAGCGCTATGCCGATATAGTGCAGCGGGATGAACAGAAGCGTCAGCGCCACAAGGCGCACGACCTGATACGCGACACCTTCCCCGTCCGTCCGCATTGCTTACCGCCCGTTGCAAGGCGCCAGACTGGCAAGAAATCGACAAGAATATATTATCAAAGCCCTGGAGATTGGCGGCGGTTCCTATGCAGGAATACGGATTCGGCGGCCTTTCGATGGTTAGGGAAAGGTAAATTCGTCCCGCCCCGAGGCGCCGCCGCGCGACCCGCATGTCCCTCCGCCAGGGCATTTCTTCTGACCAGATTCTGGGCTTCATCATTGCGCAAAATGATTGCGCCGAGCCGAGAATTTCATGAATATAAACAATAACTTGTGCGATGGCACGTGCCTCGAAAAAGTGGATTTTCTAGGAAAACCACGCCCTCCGGTTTCCCCGCGCCATGCCGTCCTGGGCTATAAGGAAAGCGATGTCGCTGAAATTCCGCGTCCTGGGCGCTATCGCCGCCCTTCTTCTCCTGTCCTTGCTGGCGGGCACAGCGCTGCTGTCCATGCATGCCCATGCGCTGGTCGACCTGGAAGTCCGCACGGCCTTCAACGGCGCGGCGCAATCCGTCCGCGACACACTGCGGTCGGATGTCCAACACACCGTCACCATGCGCGAAGTCGTGTCCAGCTTTCATGGGCAGCGGCATGTGCGGGCCGCATTGGTCAATGAGAAGGGAAAGGTGATCGTGCAATCGCAGATCGGGCCCTTGTCCGATCCGGCGCCCGGCTGGTTCGTGCGCCGGATGATGCCCGTGCCGCTGGCGACCCGCATTCCCATTGCCCTGCCCGGCTATCCCTGTGTTGTGGTGCTCACCAGCGATTCCACCAGCGAGATCTCGGAAGTGTGGGGACATGTCCGCGACGCCTTCGTCATCATGCTGCTGTTCTGCATCTCCACCATGGCGGTGGTGTCGCTGGCGGTCGGTGCAGCCTCGCGGTTTCTGGGCAGGCTCCATGCCGGACTACAGTCGATCTCGGACAGCCGGTATGAAACCCGTCTCGACATCCAGGGGCCGCCGGAATTTTCCCGCCTCGCCCAGGGCTTCAATCACATGGCTTCGCAACTGTCGGCCTTCTCGCACGCCAACCGCCAGCTTTATGCGCAGTTGCAAAATGCCCAGGAAGAAGAGCGCGCCGAAATCGCCCGCGACTTGCATGACGAGGTCGGCCCTTATCTGTTCGCGCTGCAAGTCGACGCCAAGGCCATCGGCAAGATCGGCACGCCGGAGGCCTCCCGCCTCAGCGCCTCGGTGCGCGAAGCGGTGATGCATATCCAACGCCATGTCAGGAATATCCTGCGCCAGTTGCGCCCGGTAACCCAGCTGGAATTCGGCCTGGAGGCGGCGGTTGGCGACCTTGCCGCCTTCTGGAGGCGCCGCAATCCGGATGTCCGGTTCGAACTGGATATCCGCCTGCAGACCACGCCCGGCCGCCGCCATGAAGAAGCCGCTTACCGCATTGTCCAAGAAGCGATCAGCAACGCCATGCGCCACGGCAATCCGAAAGTCATTGGCATCGGCATCCGGTCCGAGGCCGGACAGCTCGCCGTGACCGTGCAAGACGATGGCGGCGGCGCCAAAAGCAGCAGCAAGGATGGCGTCAGCCTTGATCCCAATAGCCCTGACCCAAATAGTATTGGTCCAAACAGCCTTGGACGATCCGGCATTGCCGGCATGCGCGAGCGCGCCCTTGCCCTGAAAGGCCGGCTTGATATCGACACTGTTGCGGGCCGCGGCGTGCGGCTCTGCGCTGTCCTGCCGCTGGCCGAGGAGCATGAACCGGCATGACGCGTCTTCTGGTCGTCGACGATCACGCCATCGTCCGTTCCGGCATCCGCCGGCTGTTAAGCGAGCGGCCGGATATCGCGGTGTTCGAGGCGGCAAGCGGCGAAGAGGCGATGAGCGCGGTGCTGGATGCGCCGGTCGATCTGATCGTGCTGGATCTCAATCTCCCCGGCCTGGCAGGACTTGAATTGCTGCGGCGGCTGGTGCGCACGGTTCCGAAAGTCCCCATCCTGATTTTCTCGCAGCATACCGAGGCGATTTACGCCACCAAGGCCCTGGAAGCGGGGGCACAAGGCTTTATCAGCAAAAACGCCTTGCCGGAAGAATTTCTGGAGGCGGTGGACGCGGTGCTTGGCGGCGGCATCGCCGTCGAAAAAAGCATCCAGCGCGAAATGGCGATACGCGACCTTGCCGAGGATGCCTATCTTAGACCGCTTACCGAGCGCGACATTGAAATCCTGCGCCTGCTGGCGGCGGGAAACAGCCTGTCCGAGATCGCCGCGAAGCTGGGCATCGCCTACAAAACCGTGGCAAACACTTTGGGCCGCATCAAGGAAAAACTTGGGGCCGGACAGACTTCGGACCTGGTCCGCATCGCGATCGGCCGCGGGCTCACCGATCTTTCGTAAGAAGCACGCTGTTATCCGCCGGTGACGGACATGTGCCGCTTGACCGCCGCAGGCGCGCCCCGCACCGGCAACAGGAAATCATGCGCCTTGGGCTTGGCGGCCAAGGCGCGATCGATCGCCTCATGGAGAAAATCGTCCTGCGCGGAGGCGCGAAGCGGTTCACGCAAGTCCACCGAACCGTCCTGACCCAGACACATGAATAAGGTGCCGGTGCAGGTCACACGAACCCGCCGGCAGCTTTCGCAGAAATTGTGGGTCAGCGGCGTGATGAAACCAAGCTTGCCACCGGTTTCGGCAATGCGCACATAACGCGCCGGCCCGCCGGTTCGTTCCTCCAACGCGGTCAAGGTCCAATAGGACTCCAGCGCGCGGCGCACCGCGGCAAGAGAAAGAAACTGGTCGGTGCGATCCTCATCCACCGCGCCCAGCGGCATGGTCTCGATCAGGGTAATGTCCATGCCGCCCCGATGCGCCCAGCGGATGATGTCCGGCAGGTCCTGTTCATTGTCGCGCTTGAGCGCCACGGTATTGATCTTGACCTTCAGCCCGGCATCCTGCGCGGCGGCGATGCCGTCCAGCACCTGCGCCAGGCAATCGGCGCGGGCGATGCGGGCAAAGCGGGCGCGGTCCAAACTGTCGAGCGAGACATTGATGCGCCGGACCCCGGCCCGATACAGGCCAGCCGCGAACTCCCTGAGCCGCACCCCATTGGTGGTCAAGGTCAGTTCGTCCAGGGCGCCGCTGTCCAGATGGCGCGAAAGGCCGCGCACCAGATCCAGAAAGCCGCGCCGCATCAGCGGCTCGCCGCCGGTCAATCGCAAGTGCCGTACGCCACGGCGCACAAAGGCGGTACAGAGCCGGTCCAACTCCTCCAGGCTCAGCAACTGCGCCTTGGGCAGGAATTGCATCTCCTCGCTCATGCAGTAGGTGCAGCGGAAATTGCAGCGATCGGTGACGGAGACGCGCACATAGTCCACCGTCCGGCCGAACGGATCGACCAAGGCGCGCGCTTGCAGTTCTTCCACCGGCATGGCCCCAGTATACGGTAAAAGATCGCGACTAAAAATCTTAGTATTTCAGCTTCTTACAAGAGTTCCTGGCGGACCTAACCGGGATTGCCGGATTTAGGCCTGGCGCGAACGCCGGCGCAACCTGGCCGCACCCGCCAATCCCACCGCGAATAGCGACACGGTCAGCGGTTCCGGGACTTCGGTCACGGTCAACGCCATGGCCGGATTGTCGCCCGCCGGGCCGTCTCCGGACGTGGGATCACCGCTCGCAGGATCGCCGGCCGGATCGTCGCCAAAAGACGGATCGACGAAATCGGAAGGCAGATCGCCAGGGGAGGTCAAAGTCAGAAACGTGGAATCGGGATCACCGTCGCAAGCTTTGGTCTTGTCATCGTCCTGCCCGGAGTCGGGTTTGCCGGATGGGTCCGTGCAAGTCTTGTCGCCGCCCTGATCTCCGCCTAGGCCGCCGCCGACGCCGCCGCCCGCACCACCACCGGCGCCGCTATTGCTCCAGAAGCTGGGCGTATAGCCGCCGTCCCCGTTGGACCAGCCGTCGCCGCCCTGCGGATTGCCGCCGCCGCCATTCTCAAAGCTGTCCGGCTTGCCGCCATCGAACGCTTCATTGCCGTCGCCAGACTCCAGGCAGGGATAAACGCCGCCAGCCACGCAGAAAGCTGTGTCGAACGCATGCCCGTGATCGTGACCCGTTTCGTTCCACGCCAAGATCGAACCACCGGAAGCGCCGCCCGGCCCGCCATGCGGCGGCGCCATATCCGGCGCTTCGTCATGAAGAAACGAGGTGCCCGCATCCTTGTTGGCGGAAGCCAAAGTGGGCGCGAGCAAAAGCGCGATCAGCACCATGAAAAAGGCCGCCAAAAGGCCCAGTGCCGCCATACTCATTTTGAAACGCTTCTTCGTCATACCCTCGGATACAGCAAATTTGATGCCGCCATCCCAAAAACCTGTTTTGTCGGTTAAAGGACACGGCCGGCCCGCTTTCTTCCGCCAAGCACAGCGTTAACGGCGCGTCTGGCGCGATAAATTTTCGCGCCTCCTCGTCCGGCCATCGGTGACGGGATCGCCGGTTCGCAATGCCGCCTCTGCTCCATTTTGGGATCGCGCAGAAATCCGGTAGGTAGAAACACCGGCCCCGCCGCCGCATTAAGCTTTTTGGCCGGCCAGTATCGGCGCGGAACCGGGCTTGCGGCCCGCCTGTCCCGCCAGCGCCGGGTGAAACGGTTAACCGGAGGGGCGGATTTTTAGCCGTTCAAAAAACCGGCTTCTAATGGCTTTGGAACATTCTGGACCCGACCGACCTGGAGCAACAGCCATGGCATCGACACCGGCGCCAGTTCACGACAACCGCAAATATGAGCGGGTCAAGCTTTTCCTGCCTGGCCAATTGTTCAACCCCCTCAACGAGCAATCGGTGGAATGCAAGGTGTTGAACCTGTCGGCAGGCGGCGCGGCCGTGCAATGCGACGCAAAATTTCCCGCGGGCCTTGCCCTGGTCCTGTACATCGAGAATTTTGGCCGCTTCGAAGGCAAGACCATCCTTCACGCCAGCGGACAGTTGGCGCTGGAATTCGCCATTGGAGAAAGCAAGCGCGGCCGGCTCAAGGACATGATCAAATCCTTCGCCGCCGATGGCGTCGCCGGCGTCACCCAGATGCGCAAACATTCCCGCATGCCGGCCCTGATCAGCGGCAGCATCACCCGGGCCAATGGCGAGCATATTTCCTGCGACGTGCTGGATATCTCGCTCGACGGCGTATCCTTGAGAACGTCGATCCGCCCGAAAGTGGGAGAGATCATCAATCTGGGACGCACCCGCGGACGCGTCATACGGCATCATCCCGACGGCATCGCGGTCCAGTATGTGCGCGAGTCCGGGCGGGCCGCCTAGGTCGGCGCCGCGAGACAGGAGCGACCGGCAACCCGAGCGAAGCGAGGGGTCGCCAGCGTGGCGAGGCGGCGCGAGCATAACAG
This sequence comes from Rhizomicrobium sp., assembly GCA_035279305.1. Classification (GTDB taxonomy): domain Bacteria; phylum Pseudomonadota; class Alphaproteobacteria; order Micropepsales; family Micropepsaceae; genus Rhizomicrobium. The sequence continues at coordinate 10,627 of DATEIA010000307.1, read as the reverse complement.
GAGCAGCGGCGGACCCGGAGCGCAGCGAAGGGCCCCGCCGTGCGGCCACAAAAAACGTCAGGCGACCTGCCTAAGGTCCGCCCCAAGCGGTGAACACATCAATTCGCCGCCGTTTGTCACCACATCCCAGAATTCAGGCTTGGCCTCGGCCAACTCGCGCATCATGGTCGGGACATGGCAATAGCTCGGCTGGCGCAAGCCGTGATGGGACACCAGCGGACCGATTGGCAGAAACTGAATCCCCAGCATCGCCATCCAGCGCAACAGCTGGGGCTCCATCACCGCGCCCCAATACTCGATTCCCAATTCCACGCTTTGCCGCAGCAGGATTTGTATCAGTCCCAGGCAGGGCAGATAGCCGCGCCGCTCGCGCTCGGCTTCGGCGCTTAACGGCCCCAGCTCCCGCCGCCGGAATTCCTTGGATATCGCGAAGCGGGAAACTTCTGCAGCGCTCTCGCTGGGGAAATAGTCGCTCGCATTCAGGCCATTCTTCTTGAGCAGCTGCTGGATGGGAAGGCTGTTGGGCCGCGCGTCGGGAAGAATCAGCCGCGCCGTGCCGATCGCCTCGTCAATGGCGCGATGGAATAGCAGGCAGTGCACCGCGTGGCGGTCGAACTGATCGGTCTCCAGTCCCCCCCGCTGTTGGGCCGGGTCTTCGAACCGCCGCTCGATACAATAGACCTGGTAACGCAGCGCAAAGGCGGCTTCCCTCAAAGCGCGCGTATTGGCTGAAACCAGCTGAAAATAAGCGTCAAAACGCTCCAGGGTGCCGCTTTCCGGAGACGGCGAAACTCCACCCGGAGATCTATCCAACGACAGACCTCCGCATCGCAATCATCGACAGCAATTGGTTGCTCCCTCTTCCCGGATTAATGTTCCCCCCATCAATCCCGACCGCTCCAGCAACACGTCAAAACCTGACTCATGGCAAAGAACGGGCAACGGAATCACCCTACCTGCTCTTCCAGAATGATCAATAGGGTAAACCCGGCTATTCGAATCATTCATCGCCGTTGAACACGACCGTCGTGAAAGCTTCATGGCGGACACGTTCAAACCGTTGCCGCGATGCATAGGGCGTGGGGATATGGCCACACATGGACAGCCGCGGATGCGCCTCATCCGGAACTTGGTAAGAGATTTTCGGCGTGCCTTGAAACACCTGTGTCCGAATTGGGGCGCTCCGCCGCGATCCGCCGGCCCAAAACCCGCTTGCACGCTTCTTGCGAGACATCAGGCAGCGCCAGATTATTGCTCCGATTTGGCACGTCGAAAACATGCCGGTCGAGGAAAGATGCACGATTTCATCGTTTTTCTGTTTTCACTTGGCGCGGGCATTACCGCCTCAGGCCTGCTCGCCAGCATCTACCGTCTTGTCGCCCGCGAACCCAAGACCAAAATCGAGACAGTTCTGCACTATGCCGTGATGGTGATTGCCGGGCCCGTCGTTCTGGCGAGCAACAGCACCAAATCCTACCGGGACAAGCAATGCTCCAAGGCCGCCTATGCGCTGGCCATCGCCCTCAGCGGCTATTGGTCCTTTGTGACCGGCGTTGTGATCTTGAGTGTTTGGATCGCAATTCGGGGCGCCTAGTGTCGTGGTTTCGAAGTTCGCACTATCATCGATATCGAGCCCTTGGCGAACTTCGAAACCAAAACGACACTAGGAATCAACAAGTTGGCTAGTGTCCTTGCGATTCCGAAATTCGCTAGAATCCGATATCGTGATCATGCGAATTTCGGAATCGGGACACTAGCGCAACCCTGTCCCAACTTGCTCCAACGGTTTTAACCGCGCGTCAGCGCATCGGCATAGGCCTTCAGGTTCGCGGCATCGAAAGCCGGACCGAAGCGCAGCCCAATGGGATCGACGGCTTCCGGCAAGGCATTGTTTCCCGTCGCGGCATCGAACACGTCGGGACGAAACACCGCGGCGGCGGCCTGGGCCTGAGCCTCGTCCAGCGTCTGGCGCAAACCGGTCGCGATCTCGGCGTAAAGCCAGCGCGCCTTGCGCGGATCCGGCCAATTGATATCGCCGCCCTGGAAGGCCAGGAAATCGGCGGCGGAGCGGGACTCGGTGCGATTGACCGCCAGGGTACCGCACAAGGCGTTCAGCACCGTCTTGGGCGCCACGTTCAGATATTCCGGCTGGGCCAGCATATGCGCCAGATTGGCGTGATTGCCCGGGTCCTGGCACCAGCGGGCCGCGGCCTGATAGGCGCGCAGCAAACGATGAATCGATTCGGAGTCCTTGGTCACGGTCTCATCGCGCAGCGCCAGGACCTTGTCCGGAGCGCAACGTGAAATCTCCGAACCGAAGACCACGATGCTGCCGACGCCGCTTTCCACCGCCCGGCTGTTCCACGGCTCTCCGACGCAGCAGCCCTCGATCTCGCCCTCCGCCAGGCGGGCCACCATGAAGGGCGGCGGCACGACCTGGAACTGCACGTCGTTGAACGGATCGATGCCGCCCAACCGCAGCCAGTGCCGGACGATGATCGCATGGACCGAAAAGGCAAAGACCACGCCGAAGGTGATCGGCGGATCGCCGGATATTTTGCGCCGGTCGATGATACGCTTCAGCGCCTGCGCCGATTGCCGGGGATCCTGCGGCGGGTGCCCAAGAATCTCCTCCACCTCACGGTAGAGGCGGGCAGCCAGGGTGATGCAGTTGCCGTTGGCGTTAAGGCCAAAGGGCACCGCCAGCGGGACCTTGGCATTTCCCACCCCCAGGCTGGTGGCGACCGCCAAGGGCGCCAGCATATGCGAGGCGTCGAACAGGCCGTGAATCAGCTTGTCGCGGATATTGGCCCAGGAGGTTTCGCGCACCAGATCGATCTGCAATCCCTCGCGCTCGGCAAATCCGCATTCCCTTGCCGCGATGGGAATGGCGGCATCGATCAAGGGGATGAAGCCGATCCGGATGTTGCGCGTCATGGCCGCCTCATTTGAGCATAGTCTCCGCCATCACGATTGCCCGGGCGATCTCGACCAGCCGCCGCTTCTGGTCCATGGCGGTCTTGCGCATCAGGACATAAGCCTCCTGCTCGCTCAGCGATTTCGCGGCCATCAGGATGCCCTTGGCCCGCTCGATCACCTTGCGGTCGGCAAGCGCGGTCTTGGCTTCATGCAGTTCCTCGGTGAGGCGCGAGAAGACGTCGAACCGTTGCACGCACATGTCCAGTATGTGCTTGACCCGGTCCTTGCGCAGGCCGTCCACCACATAGGCCGATACGCCCGCCATCATGGCCTCCCGGATCGAGGCGCTGTCGCTCTGGTCGACGAACATGGCCACCGGCCGTTTGACCAGCCGGCTGACCTGGAACATCTGTTCGAGCACGTCGCGGTTGGGGCTTTCCAGATCGATGACGATGATATCGGGGTCGATCTCGGCGATCTGTTTGAGAAGATTGCCGGTCTCACTCAACCACCGGACATCGGCGTGACCGGCTTCGCGCAGTCCGTCTTGGATGATCGCGGCGCGCGCATGGTTTTCATCGATGATCAGTATGCTTGGCTGATCCATCATGAAATGCCGCTTCGCCCCCGGTCAACTCTAGCAAATTCACGCGTGGCGACAATCGAGACATGATCACGCAGCCTTTATGCAGCCTTGGCATGCCGCTCATAGAGAAATTGCAGGACCTGCTTGCGGCAACGGGCATATTCGACCGTGTCGGCCACCTCCAGCCGGCGGCGCGGCCGGTCCAGCTTGACCTGACAAATCTCGCCTATGGTAGCGGATGGGCCGTTGGTCATCATCACGATCCGGTCGGACAACAGGACCGCCTCGTCCACATCATGGGTAATCATGATGGTGGTGCTTTTTGTCGCCTGGTGGATTTCCATCACCGTGTCCTGGAGGTGCGCGCGGGTCAACGCGTCCAGAGCGCCGAACGGCTCATCCAGCAACATGATTTTCGGCTGCATGGCAAGCGCCCTGGCAATGCCGACGCGCTGGCGCATGCCGCCGGAAAGTTCGTCCGGCTTCTTTTCCAGCGCATGTTCCATATGGACCAGGGAGAGATTGTGCCGGGTCCATTCATCCCGCTCCTTCGAGGACTTGCTCTTGCCGAACACCTTGTCGACCGCCAGCCGGACATTGGCATAGGCCGACAGCCAGGGCAGCAGACTATGGTTCTGGAACACCACGGCTCGGTCCGGCCCAGGCTGATCGACCACGGCGCCATCCAGCAGCACCGCGCCCGTGGTCGGCAACGACAGTCCCGCCACGATATTCAGCAGCGTGGACTTGCCGCAGCCGGAATGGCCGATGATGGTGACGAACTCGTTCTTTTCGATGGCAAGAGAGACATTCGACAGCGCGATGAAACGGCCGCTGCCGGTGTCGAAGGTTTTTCCCACCTGCTCTATGGTCAAATAGCCTCGCATGGCGCAGCTCCTTTCAGATCGGACGGCCGGCGATCAGCCGCCCGATAAAGCCGATGATACGGTCCAGCATGAAACCGATGATGCCGACATAGATCAGCGCCAGGATGATTTCGCTGAGCAGCGAGCTGTTCCAGCCGTCCCAGATGAAAAAGCCGATGCCCACGCCGCCCACCAGCATTTCCGCCGCCACGATGGCCAGCCAGGACAGGCCGACCCCGATGCGCAGCCCGGTGAACATATAGGGCACGGTGGCCGGCAGCATGATTTTGAAGAAATACTCGAACCCGTTGAGCCGCAGCACCCGCGAGATGTTGCGATAATCTTCCGGAATCTGCCGCACCCCGACCGCCGTGTTGAGAATGATCGGCCAGATCGCCGTGATATAGATCACGAAAATCGCCGACGGCGCGGAATCCTTGAACGCCGCCAGGGAAATCGGCAGCCAGGCCAGCGGCGGCACGGTGCGCAGCACCTGGAAAATCGGATCCAGCCCGCGATAGGCAAAACTGCTTTGCCCGATCAACACCCCCAGCGCGATGCCGCTGACCGCCGCCATGCTGAACCCGATGCCGACCCGTTTCAGGCTGGCCAGGATCTGCCAGAACAGCCCGACATCGGTGCCGCCATTGTCGAAGAAGGGATCGCAGATCAGCTCCCAAGTGTCCTTGAGAACCTTGCTGGGCGGCGGCAGAGACGAACCCTCGGCGCCGCACAGAATCTGCCACAACAGCAGGAGCGCCGCCAAGGTGATCATTGGCGGCCCCACCAGCTTGGCGGTGTTTTGCAGTTTTTCCGCCAGATGAAGCTGCGACAGCCAGGGCTTGAGTTTCGGCCTCCTGCCCGCCTCGCCAAGCGTTCCGGTCATTGTCACGATTTCCTCCAAACTCAGATGCGCTTGATCTTCAGGCTGGCCAGATAGGCCTTGGGATTGGCCGGATCGAAGGTCTTGCCGTCAAAGAACCGCTCCACGCCGCGCGAGGTGGATTTGGGGATCTCGGCATCGCGCACGCCCAGGGTCTTGGCGGCATCGCGCCAGATATCCTCGCGGTTGACCGCCTTGACCATGGCGTTGATGTCGGTGTCAGGCGGCAAGAAGCCCCAGCGCATATCCTCGGTGAGGAACCAGGCTTCGTGGCTCTGGAAAGGATAAGACGCGAAATTGTTCCAGAACTTCATCAGCAGGGGGAAGTTTTCGACCTTCTTGCCGGTGCCATAGTCGATCGTTCCCGAGGTGCGGCCGATAATGTCCTCCACCGGCACCTTGAAATATTCGCGGCGCGCCACGATTTCGCACAATTCCTTGCGGTTTGCGGGATTGTCGCTCCAGCGCTGCGCCTCGATCACCGCCATGGTGAGCGCCTTGGCCGCTTTTGGATTCTTCTCCACCCAGTCGGCGCGCATGGCGAAGGTCTTTTCCGGATGGTCGGCCCACAACTCGCCCGTGGTCAAAGCGGTAAAGCCGATGCCCTGATTGACCAGCTGCGCGTTCCATGGCTCGCCCACGCAGAAGGCCTCCATGGTCTTGACCTTCATATTGGCGACCATCTGCGGCGGCGGCACCACGATGGTGGAAACATCCTTGTCCGGGTCTATGCCGCCCGCGGCCAGCCAGTAACGCATCCACAGATCGTGGGTGCCGCCCGGGAAGGTCACCGCCACCTTGGGATCGACGCCGTTCTGACGTTGTTTCACAAAGGCGGCTTTCATCTTGGATGAATCCAGGCCGACGCCCATACTCTGATAATATTTGGAAACCGAGATCGCCTGGCCGTTGGTGTTGAGGCGCGCCAGGATGTTCATCGGCAGCTTGCCGCCCTTGGTCACCTTACCCGCCGCCATCAGATAAGGCATCGGCGTCAAAATATGCGCGCCGTCGATGCCGCCGCGTCCGCCGCCCAATTCGAGATTGTCGCGGGTGGTGCCCCAGGAGGCTTGCTTCGCCAGCTTCACATCCGGCATGCCATGCTTGGCGAAAAATCCCTTTTCCTTGGCGATGATCAAGGGGGAAGAGTCCGTCAGGGCGATAAAGCCCAAGGTCGCCGTGGTGGTTTCCGGCCCCCCGGCGCTTTGCGCCCAGGCGCCGCCTGGAACCACCGCCCTGGCGGCGGTGAGGAGCACCGCGGTGCCCGCGCTTTTCAGGATCGTACGCCGCGTGCCGCCTTTGATGATGTTCGTCATGATCGTGTCTCCGTTTTCGGACGTTTTAGTATCTGTAGCCCAGCTGCAGCCAGAAGATGGACTTGTCGGGAAAGCCGCCGAACGCCGCCCCCGCGCCGCTATAACCCGCATACTTCAGCAGCACCGAGGCATTGGCATCGACCGCCAGCTCGGTGCTGAGATTCCATTCGCTGCCGATATTTTGCGAGAGATTGTCGGTGGTATAGTCGTGATAAGCCACCATGGTGGTCAGGCTGCGCATTTCCAGAAAATCGGCCGGCAACACATAGCTGGCGCGGAAATACAGGTCCTTCAGGCCATTGACCGGGGTGGTAAGGAACATGTCCGCCCAGCCATTAAAGGCATGCAAAGTGGCCAGCGGGGTGGCAAAGCCGATGGTGCCGTTTCCTTCCAGCACTTCGTAGCCGATCAAACCGGTCAGGCCCTTATAGGTCACGCTCCCCTCGCCCAGCCAATAGTTGAGGCTGATGGAGAGAGGATTTTTCGCATACCCTGTCTGATGCGCGAATTCGCCGGTCAGCTTGCCCGTGACGCCTTCGGCCAGCGGAAGCGTATAATCCGCCCGTCCGCCATAGGTCGCGGTGGAGAGCCGCGAGGTGGCCGTCAGCTGCGCGGCGGCCGTGGCATAGCTGGGCGCCGACAGGTCGAGCAGGAAGGCATAGCCTTCCAGCCGCAGATTTTCGACGCCGATATAGACGGCGTCCATCACATGACTATCGCTCTTGAAATAATTGGCCAGGCCGGTCGCCGAGGCCGCCGTGTTGGACGGCAGCGGAATCGCCGGACCGCCGATGCGGTTGACGCGATAGAGATAGGCATAGGTAAATGTCAGGTCTTCGATCGAGGTATTGACCGCCGACAGCGAGTCATAGGTCTGCTCGTGCTGGCGCCAGCCCGCATTGCCGACAAAGCGCTGGTTGCCGATCAACAGGCGCTGGCGGCCGATGGTGAATTTGGTGTCGAAGTCGGAGGCATAGCTCAAGGTCAACCGGTTGAGCGCGGTCATCGCCGGATCGGCGATGGTGGGATAAGCCGTCTTGCCATTGCGGGTGCTGTTGTAGGTGGCGCCCCCCACGGTCCATATCTGGTCGAAGTCGAAACCCAGCTGGAAATTGTTCCAGTAACCGGTGTCATAGCCCAGGCGCGCGCGGACGGTGTTGGCATTGGCATCCAACGTTTTGCTGTTGTCGCTCACCGTCTCAAAGCGCGCGCGCAGGTCTATCACCGCCCGCCCCTGGGCGATGATGCCGACCAACGGCAATTCGGCATGCGCCGCCGTGGAACACAACAGGCCCAACACGCCAATGGCTACGCCCTGCTTGAAGTAAAAACGCATTACTGTCCCCCTTTTTTTTCAGCCGGATGGCTGAAGCCAAAAATGAAAAAGCGCCTGGCCGGCGATGCCTCGCCGATCAGACGCCCTTGTCCGCATGGAGCCGTCAGGCTCCGCTTACTGAATTGGAATGGATCGTCTTTGACCCGTCCGGAATCGCTTCCGGTCCTCAATCCTTGCCGGATCGGATTTTGCGTTGCAACAACTTATTGAAGGAAAAGAGAAAATTTTTACCGTGCTGCACAATATGTATGCAGCACGGCTAGCAAACCGGCAGGCTTTGCACAGAAGTTGGCGCGTTAAGGATGAGACCTGTCAGCCCAACGCGGCTTTCTGTTTTGCCATGCGCTGATCGCGATCCGCGGCGAAGCGTTCGATGCCCTTGAAGATCGACTCGGGATCGAGATGCGCTTCGGCAATCACATCGGCTTCCAAACCGCCGGTAAGCCACTGATTGTCCCAGTCCGATGTCAGCGAATAGGCATCGGTCAGCGGCCCCAGATTGCGCGCCGGCATCACCCGGCGCGTTCCGGTGCTGACCACCATGGCGTCAACCAAGGCCTGCGGCGGCAAAACCGCGTTGCGATAGGATTCCGGCTGAAGGTCGAACAGTTCCTCGCTGATGGCGGAAACGATCTTCACATTGATTCCCGCTTTTTCCAGGCGCGGCAGAATCTTCATCAGATTGACGGTCGAGCTGGCGCCCTGGGCAATGACAGTGCCGTGCCTGGGCTTGTCCGCCGCAAAATCGCGGATCACATAAAAGCCCTTGGCCGCGGCCAGCGGGTCCTTGTCGGCGAACGTGCTGCGGTCCGCCACCGGATTGTCGGGGCGCGCCACTTCGATGATGATGATGCTCACCTTGGGATCGCGCGCTGCAACTTCGGCGGCGGCGAAATAGCCCGGCGCGACATCGTTATAGTCCCAGAAATTCAAGTGAATGACTTGGCCGCGCGGAAACAGCCGCCACACCTGGGGCGCGAAGATGCCGAAATGGGTACGTCCGTCGGCCGCGGTTTCGGGCCCGGAATGCCCCACCAGGATATGCAGCACGCCCATGCGGAAGCGGCTGTCCTGACTCTGCTGGCTCCAGACCCGCGCCGGCGTGTACATCAAGGGCGTGAAGGCGCCATAGGTGCCGCTCAAGGCCCACACACCTTTGAACTGGTGGGGATCGACGCTGGCGCTTTGACTGACCAGGCCGATGGCGCTCGCCACATTGCCGGCTTCCTGGATCGCCGCCTTGACCCGTGTGCCCAGCGGATTGGTTTCGGGGTCGTAGTGTCCCCAAAGGCTGCCATGCTCGACATTGATGGATTCCGACAGATCCGCCGCCAAAGTGACGAAGCGGTTCTCGGTGACATAGTTCATCCACTTGATGATTTCGGAGATGGCACGCCGGCCGCCCGCCGCTTCGCCCGGCTTCTTGAACAAGGCAATCGAAACTTCCTTGCTGGCGCCGGAAAGGCGGTTGGAGACGGTGACTTTCACCGGCTCCTTGGGAAGATTGGCGGGCTTGAGCCTGTCATCCAGGAAGGTATCCGGCTTGTTGCCGAAATAGACATCGCGGTCGTCTTTGACACCGTCGCCAATTTGGACCAGACGGTCCGCCAGCCAATCGCCCAGACCATCCCGTTCGAACACCGACATCACTTTGTCGATATTGGTCTTGAACTGGATCAGCCGCTCGCGTTCATTGGTGACCGGTCCCTTGCGGATACCGTCGAATTCGATGCCGTAACGCTCTTCGAAGGTAGCGGCCAGCGCCACAAAATAATCGGAGTTCATCTTGTAGCCATAGGGATGGCTTTGATAGCCGACGATCTGTTTGACGTTCGGCGTCAACTGTCCATTGGAAGCCGCCGGCCAATACCCTTTGGTGGTCTTGGCGATGGCGATCACGGGGCGCTTATCGGAAGGATCGATCGCTTCCATCGCCTCCAGCATGCCGATCACCTGGCCGTAATCGCCGCCATTCTCGATGGTGATCACGTTCCAGCCGTACGAGGTCCACTGATCGACCAGATTGTAGCCGGTGAATTTCCTGTCGATCACCCCGCCCAAAAGCACATCGTCGATGCCGGCATTGTTGTCCGATAGGATGACGCGCAGCCGCTTGCCGACCTTGAGCGCCAAGGCTTGGGTCTTGAGTTCCTGGGCATGCCCCTCGGTCATGGCGAATTCGCCTTCCAGGGCGATGATCTTGGGCGTATCCACCGCCCCCGCCATGTCCCAGAAAGCCGCCTTGCCGGCCGCCGTGGCGATGCCGACGCCCGAGGGCCCGCCATTCACGTCATTGGTGACGTCGATGCTTTCGGCATGACCCGACAGCGCCTTGATGCCGCGCGCCTTGGCCTGGGCGAACAGCGGGTCGCCGGCAAGCCCATTGTCCGCCAACAGGGTCTTGAGCGCGCCCGCGCCGCGGCGGAAGCCCAGCGCGTCGATGGGCAGGATCGCGACCTCGGGATCGGCATAGTAGCGCTTGTCGCCGGTCAGCTTGAACTTCCGCTCCAGCGCCTGGCCCAGGATCATATAAAGTGCATAGCAGGTGGGCACGCTGTGCCCCGCCGCCATCATGAACTTGTCGCCGAAGGGATGCTTGGGACGGCGATAGTCATAGCGCATGCCGCCATGCTCCGGCCCGGCAAGATGGGCGGCGACATTGAAGGGCGTATAGGCCAAGGGGCCGCCGAAATGACCCGTCTGGGCATAATTGCCCAGCAG
>DATEIA010000306.1:0-6225 GCA_035279305.1 Rhizomicrobium sp. | reverse complement strand
GGCGTGGAATGCTGGATCGTGGACGCGCTGCGCCACACGCCGCATCCCAGCCACGCGCATCTGGCGCGCACCTTGGAATGGATCGCACGGGTCAAGCCCAAGCGCGCCATCCTCACCAACATGCATGTCGACATGGATTATGACGCTCTGAAACGCGATCTGCCGCCTGGGATAGAACCGGCCTATGACGGGATGGTGCTGTCGGTTTGAGTTCCTCCGGCACCGCCAAACTTACCGAAAACGTTTTCGGCAATGTCCGCTTTGCGCCAGTAGCGGACATTCGGTGTCACATGTGTGGCTAGGGGTTCACTTGCCGGGTTTCATTCACCTCAGCCCTTATAAGGGTGCCCGCAGCCCCGGGGGTGAAGTGTAGAGTTACAATTCCCGTCACGTCGCACGTTTGTACCCGCCATTCTTCAGCCCAAGGGCGACCACCGTTGCTATTCGGTGTTGCGTCTTCGTACTTGATGAATGCCGTATCGGAGAAGTTAGTTTCCTTGCAATCCCGGGGCTTCAGCTTCACCATTCCGATAGATGCATACATCGCTGCATCGCGCTGAAGGCGAAAGTCTGCAATTGAACTGCCGGGCGCCATACCGATCATGCGCATTTTTCCGTCTGGCTCGAATAAATATTCGATATTGAGGAGGCGGTTTTGCCCGCAACCCTCTACATGTCCAATCAATCGCCATTGTCCCGATATTGGCGCACCGCCAGAATCATACGCAGGCGGGGATTCGACTATGGCATTCAACGCAGTCATCTTTGGCGTTGCACAGCCCGAGACGGCTGTCTGCCATTGCCGCGTTATGTAATAGGTCACTGCTTGCTTCTGATCTGGACGTTCGAGGAAGGCTCTAAGTTCTGGGGGCAATGCAATCTGATCGGCGAGGGCGGAAGGCGTGAGCCCGAGGAGCAAGCTTGCTGAGATCCAGTAATTACGAAGGTTTTTCATGTGTCGTCGCAATTTCACTATGGGCCTAAATCAATGCACTCCGGGTTATACGATTACCAGGCTTGCCGCCTGTTACGGAATTGAAAAATGCCGCTGTCACCCGATCCAGCGGCGGATGGCAGGGGTAAGTGGCTGACGGGTTGTCAGGTCGAGTTAATATCGCGGGGCGGCCAATGTCCGCTTTGGGTCAAAAGCGGACGTTCGTCTGCGCCATAGTTTCGGTTAGCCAAGCGCGAAATAAGCTATTGGAATGTATTGGGACCGGTTTTCTAGGTTGGCCAAGCCAAGTGCTTGCACTACCAAAGATGGTCTACTCCCAATTGAACGCGCATGGTCCGCCGCTATCCAGCCCCGCGGCGGAAGGAATGGAAAATTCACGATTCCTTACTGCGTCCCGTTGGCATCTTCGGCATAGTTATGCTGCATGGTCGGACTGCGGTTGAAGGCTAGCCGCGTGCCCATCTGTCCTGGCGCGAAACTGGCGCGATGGAAGCGGCCCGGCAGGGCTAGAACCACATCGCCCGCCTGGCCGACGATCAGCCCCTTGCCCTCGACTTCATAAGCGATCTTGCCTTCCAAGACGATCCAGAATTCTTCGTTGCCGACATGAAAATGGCCGCGATTGGTGGCGGGTGGGATCGGCACGCCCATGCCGCGTATGATCCAGGCCTGGTTGTCATGATCGTCCATAAACATGCCGCCGGGCGAACCGCCGTTGGGATATTTGGCCACCACGTCCTTCATGAAATCGAGATAGGGCTTGTTCTTCTCGGTATAGACATCCATGCCCCCCGCAACCAGGGTCGGGGGATAGCTGACCTTGACATAATGCTGGCCGTTCTTGGGCGGCGGCATGGGCTCGCCATGGGCGGCCGGGTAGGACGGCAACGTGCCGCCGCCGCGGGTAATTTCAAACCGCAGGCTGGGTTCGTTGCCGACCGTTTCCATCGAATAGGGCACGCGCAGCGGCACCTGCACCAGAAACCCCTTGCTCGCGACAAAGGGCGCCTGGCCTTCGATGTGGAAGCGGATCTGGCCGCCCCATACCACCCAAAAGGTGCGGTCGTCGCCATAGAACTGGGTGCGGGTCTTTTCGCCCGCCGCCATCTGGACCCATTTGGCGCTATAGCGTCCGGTTTCAATCACCTCCTGGGTCCAGCTGGCCTGGCCCTTATGCTTGGCCCGTACATCGTCCAGCCGGGTGATCAGTTTGTTGACGCCGGTATACTCCCGAAGCTTGTCGGGTTTGGGCGCCCAATCGAGAGTGACTTTGCGGTCCTGGGCCAGCGCCGGCAGCGCCAGAAGCGCGATACCGGCGGCGATCAGCAATTGCTTTTTCATGATCTTTCTTTCGCTCACTGCTTGCCGCCGGCATCGGCCGCGAAATTGTGGAACAGGTATGGATTGATGCCGAAGGACAGGCGCGTGTCGGTCTGGCCCTCGGTCCAGCTGGCGCGGTGGAAGCGGCCCGGCGGCACGAACACCACATCGCCGGCGTCGGCTGTCAGCAGGCCGACATCCTCGATCAGATAATCGCACTTGCCTTCCAAGACGAACCAGAATTCGTCATGGCCGATGTGGAAATGGCCGCGATTGGTCGGCGGTGGCGTCGGCGTGCCCTTTCCGCGGATGATGTTGGCCATGTTGGCTTCGTCGCCGACCACCAGATGGTTCTTGGGATTGGCCACAGGATCGGCGGCCACCACTTCTTTGAAGAAATCGCGGTAAGGCCGGTTGACCTCGTCATAGCCTTCCGGCTGGGTCGGGGTGCTGATCTTCAGGTAATGGTTGCCGGCCTGATCGGCGGGCTTGGGCTGGTCGCCGGAATAGAGCGGCAGGATGCCGGCATGGGTGACTTCAAAGCGCAGGCTGGGCTTGTCGCCGATGGTTTCCATGCTGAAGCGCGTGCGCTGCGGCACCTGGACGATAAATCCCTTGGTCGCGACAAAGGACTGCTGGCCTTCGATGTTGAAACGGATCTGGCCGTCCCAAACCACCCAGATCACACGGTCATCGCCCCAATAGCTGGTGGGAGTCTTGTCGCCCGGGGCGGCCTGAATCCATTTGGTGTCATAACGCCGGGTGAGTGTGACCTGCTCGCTCCAGCGCGCCTGGCCCTTGTGCTTGGCCAGCACCGCGGGCAGGCGGGTGACCGGCTTGTTCTTGCCATAGACCGGCAGCTTGTCGGGTTTGGGCGACCAGGCGTACCAGACATCGCCGCTCTGTGACTGCGCCAGCGCCGGTATCGCCAGCGCCGCTGTCACGGCGCAACCCAGCGCCATCATAAAAAAACGCATCGCCATATCCCCCCTATGTCCACGCAAAATGCGCGGGCGAAAAAGTCTCACTTTTGCGTAATGTAGTAGATTGGCGGCGCCTGAGCGTCTACCGCAAAATTTCGCAATCATGCCAGGCTTGTTGCGTTGCAGCAGGGAGCGGACCAAGCGCGTAACGCCGCACTTGACTTGCTGTCATCCGCGCCCAAACGTCCCTACAAGTTCGTCTGGGGAGGATTCATGACCAGGAAATTCTATCGCCGCCACGTCATATGGACCGCCGTGGCGGCCGTGCTGGCCAGTTTGCCGGCGGCGCCGGTTCTTGCCGCCGGCTATGAAGCCCAGCTCGATCCCACCCCGTTCGACGCCACCAACCGCGCCGATGTGATCGAGAGCATCGGCAATCTCACCGCCACCCTGGAAGGGAGCACTTTGACGGTTCGCGGCACATTTTCGAATTTCACTTCGCCGGCCACCGGCGGCTCATTTCGCCTCGGCCTGGCCAAGGGCGTGCCAGGCGACGCCATCGGCTCGCTGACGGTCGAGCATGTGCGCCAGGGTTCTTTCACCGGCACAATCAAGCTGACTTCGGCACAGATGGCCGCCTTGAAGAGAGAAGCGCTTTACGTCCGCATCGACAGTGAAAAAGCGCCCGACGGCAATGTGCAGGGGTGGCTGGAAGTATCGGGGAAAGAACATGTCTCGTAACACCAGGTTTTTTGCCGGCGGCGCCGGTCTTGCCGCGTTGGGCGCTGCCTATGTGTTGACGCCCTACGCTTTTGCGCAGGCACCGGGCATCTACAATTTGGCGCAGGCGACCAACGGCCACAGCGCCTATGCCGCCAGCTGCGCCGGCTGCCATCGCGCCAATCTGGCGGGCGGCGGCGACGCGCCCGCGCTGGGCGGCTCCGGCTTCATGGCATCCTTCGGCAATCGTTCCACCAAGGATCTGTACCGTTTTATCGCCAGCTCCATGCCCGCGGGCGCGCCCGGCAGCCTGAGCGAAGAGCAATACACCAACATCACTGCCTACCTGCTCTACGCCAATGGCGCCAAGGCGGGCTCGGCACGCTTCAGCAAGGATACCGATGTGAAGGTTTCCTCCGTCGCCGACGGCAAGGTGCTGGCGGAGGCGATCGCACCACCGAGCCCAGGCAAGACGGCGGAGGCGCGCCCCCGCGCGGCCGCCTCGCCGCCTCCGCAGGGCCTGACCGTCAAGGGGACGGTGAAGAATTATGTCGACGTCACCGACGACATGCTGCGCAATCCGGTGGACGGCGAATGGCTGATGTACCGCCGCAACTATCAAGGCTGGAGCTTCTCGCCGCTCAAGCAGATCACCCCCGGGAATGTAAAAAGCCTGACCCTGAAATGGGCCTGGAACATGAACGAGGGCGGCGCCAGCCAGGTGACGCCGATCGTCCATGCCGGGGTGATGTTCCTGTCCAACACCTCCAATACGGTGCAGGCGCTGGATGCGCGCACCGGCGAGCTGATCTGGGAGAACCGCATCGGGCCGGTGTCCACGGTCGCCTATAGCGGCACGCGCAGCTTGGCGGTCTATCACGACAAGGTCTATGTCGCGACCACCGATGCCAAGATTCACGCCCTGGACGCGCGCACCGGCAAGATGGTGTGGGAAGAATCGTTAGGAAGCCCCAGCAATTCCAACACCGGCGGGGTGATGGTGATGCGGGGCAAGGTGCTGACGGGCCTCACCCGTTGCGACAATTATTCGGAGAATAATTGCTATATTAGCGCCTTTGACGCCGACACCGGCAAGCGCGCCTGGAAGTTCTTCACCACCGCGCTGGAAGGCCAGCCCGGCGGCGACACCTGGAACGGCTTGCCCAACCTGTTGCGCGGCGGCGGCGATACCTGGATCGCCGGCACCTATGATCCGGACCTCAACACCACCTATTGGGGCGTGGCCCAGGCCAAGCCTTGGTTCCGCGCCAGCCGCAAGAGCGGTAATGCCTCGACGCTTTATTCTTCCTCGACCCTGGCGCTCAATCCCGATGACGGCAAGCTGAAATGGTATTTTCAGCACGCGCCCGGTGAATCGCTGGACCTGGACGAAGTGTTCGAGCGGGTGCTGATCGATCACGGCGACCAGAAGACGGTAATGACCATCGGTAAGCCGGGCATCCTGTGGAAGCTGGACCGGGTCAGCGGCAAGTTCCTGGCCGCCCAGGAGACGATCTTCCAGAATGTTTTTGAAAAGGTCGACCACAAGACCGGCGCGGTGACCTATCGCAAGGACATCCTCAACCAGAAGACCGATCAGTGGTTCTCTTCATGCCCCGGCCCGGAAGGCGGCCATGACTGGCAGGCCACCAGCTATTACCAGCCCGACGATCTTTTGATCATTCCGCTCAGCCAGAGCTGCGTGATGATCCAAGGCCATGAAGTGGACATGAAGCTGGGCGGCGGCGGCACCGCGGCGTCGCAGAAATTCTTCTTCATGCCGGGCACCCACCAGAATATGGGCAAACTGGCCGCCTATCGCACGTCCGACATGAAGCAGATATGGTCCTGGCAGCAGCGCGCGCCCTTCCTGTCGGCGGTGCTGTCGACGGCGGGCGGTGTGGCTTTCGTGGGCGACTTCGACCGCAACTTCAAGGCGATCGATGCCAAGACCGGCAAGATCGTCTGGCAGACGCGATTGGGCAATACGGTGCAGGGCTATCCGGTGAGCTTCAGCCTGGACGGCAAGCAGTATATCGCGGTCGCCTCGGGTCTTGGCGGCGGCAGTCCGCAGCAGAAACCGGCCACGCTGCTGAACGAAGTGCACCGGCCTTCCACCGGGCATCAGCTATATGTGTTCGCGCTGCCGGATTAGGATTTTCTCTTTAGATGTTTGATCCCAGGATTTGATGGTGCACCCTTGTCACCCGATTCGAAGGATGCGCTATGGGACAGGTTCTTCACGGCTGCGCCACAACGACAGAGGCGATCCGTAGAGCGATACAGCATAGTCAAGAGAGCCTGAGG
>DATEIA010000305.1:0-9035 GCA_035279305.1 Rhizomicrobium sp. | reverse complement strand
GTCGGGCCAGGTCACCGCCACCACCGCCGCCCATGTCGCCGAAAGCCTGGGCGGCAAGCTGGATTTCATTCTCGATGCCGGCAGCGCCACCTTGGGCATCGAATCCACGGTGATCGGATTTGACGGCGACCGTCCACTGCTTCTGCGCCCCGGCGCTATTGTACGCGAGGAGATCGAAGACCTGATCGGCCCGTTGGGGGCGCCGGGAAGCCTGATCCAGTCCCCCGGCCAATTGCCCAGCCATTATGCGCCGCGCGCGTCCTTGCGGCTGAATGCGGGCGAAATCGAATCCGGCGAAGTGCTGCTGGGTTTCGGCCAAGCGCCGGGTGCCAAGCTGAACCTCAGCCCCAGCGGCGATTTGAAGGAAGCCGCCGCCAATCTTTTCGCCATGCTGCGCGAGCTGGACAAAAGCGCCACCAAGATCGCGGTTTCGCCAATCCCCCTTTCCGGCATCGGCGAGGCCATCAACGACCGGCTCAGGCGCGCGGCCGCGCCCAGATGAGCCTGGCAGTCGAAGACCGGCTGAAAGAGACGGTGGGGGCCAAGGGATTTTCCACCGATCCGGGCGAGATCGCGCCCTATCTGGAAGAATGGCGCGGCAAGTATCGCGGCCAGTCCGCGCTTCTGCTCAAGCCCGTCAGCACGGCGGAGGTCTGTGCCATCCTGCGCATCTGTCATGAAACCGGCACCGCCATTGTCACGCAGGGCGGCAATACCGGGCTGGTGGGTGGGCAGATTCCTTTTCAGAACGAAGTCCTGCTGTCCACCAAGAAGCTGAACAAGCTTCGCGGCTTGGATCAAAACGGGATGACCGTGACGGCCGAGGCCGGCGTCACCCTGGCCGAGGTGCAGCGCGCCGCGCAGGACCAGCAGTTGCTGTTTCCTCTCAGCCTGGCCTCGGAGGGCAGTTGCACTATCGGCGGCAATATCGCCACCAATGCCGGCGGCACCCATGTGCTGCGCTATGGCATGACCCGCGCCTTGGTGCTGGGCTTGGAGGTGGTGCTGGCGGACGGCACGCTGCTGCCCATGCTGCGCGCACTTCACAAGGACAATAGCGGTTACGATCTCAAACAGATTTTCATCGGCAGCGAAGGCACCTTGGGGGTGATCACCGCCGCTTGCCTACGGCTGTTTCCAAGGCCGGATATTTCGGTCACCGCCCTGGCGGCGGTGCCCTCGCCAGCCGCCGCCGTGAAGCTGCTGGGCGCGATGCAGACCCATACCGGGGGCATGCTGTCGGCCTTTGAACTGATGCCGCGGATCGCCCTGGATTTCGTCACCCGGCATATCGAGGGCAGCCGCGATCCTTTTGCCGCATCCTCGCCCTGGTATGTGCTGATGGAAGCCACCGGCGGGGCGCATGCCGATTTGACCGCCAGTTTCGAGGATGGACTGGCCGATGCCATCACCGGCGGGATGGTGAACGATGCCGTGGTCGCTTCCAGCACGGCTCAGGCGGCGGCGCTGTGGAAGTTGCGCGAAAGCATTTCCGAGGCCCAGAAGCGCGAAGGCGCTTCCATCAAGCATGATATTTCGGTGCCGGTGGCCGCCATTCCCGATTTCCTGGCCAAGGCGGTGCCGGCGGTGCTGGCGCTGGCGCCGGGCGCGCGGCCCGTCAGCTTCGGCCATCTGGGCGACGGCAATCTGCATTTCAATTTCAATTCGCCTCAGGCGGGCGCCGATCCCGGCTTTCTCTCCCAATGGGAAGACGTGCAGCAGACGGTGCATGATATCGTGAAGGAATTTGACGGCTCGATCAGCGCCGAACATGGCATCGGCGTGATGAAACGCAGCCAGCTGCCGCGCTATAAGAGCCACGAAGAGTTGGACGCGATGCGCGCCCTCAAACAGGCTTACGATCCCAAGAACATCCTCAATCCGGGCAAGCTGATCCCGCCACTACTGCGGCTATAGCCGCCTAGATCACCGCGATGTTCACCTTGGAAATATCGCCCATCCAAAGACCGATGGCTTGCGCGTCATAGCGGCGGGCATCCTCATGACGGCCCAAGCCATCATTTGCCTTGGATAGGACAAGCAAGGCCAAAGGATCGGACGGCCATGCGACGAGGCTTTTCTGGGCTGCCTCCGCCGCCTTGGCGAACTGGCCGTCCTGGAGCCACGCCGCCGCCGCGCTGCGGCGTACGGGATACCACCAGGCCGGCGGGTCCATGGTACCTGGCTTGGCGAGCAACTGATCCTGCAACCCCGCGGCTTCCTCAAAGGCCCGGCCTGCGTCGCTGAACCGGTGCTGCAGCATGGCGAGACGTCCGACCAGCACTTGGCGGGCGAGTTTCAACGCCAGACCGTCGCCGCTGATTTTCTCCACTTCTATCGCTAACGATCTGGCATCGCCCAGGGCCACATAGGCTTCACCCCGCGCATAGTGATAGAAACTTTGCGTTGCCGGACCTTCCATTATGGGCTCTGGCAGCGACAGTATGCGCTGGGGATCGTAACGGGCGTAGATGATGAACCGCCGCGCTTCGTCAGAGGCCATGCCATCCTGGGCAAAATCCTTTTCCGGAAAAGCGCGGTGGAGATGATCGGCGAATTTCAGCGCCAGCGCCCGGTCGCCCGATATCAAGCTGCCGGCCATGCCGAAATTCAAATTGTGTTCGTAATAGATGGCCGGCGACAGTCCTCCGGCGGTCTTGGTCTCTGTCAGATGGTCGGAATCGGTCCGCATCGCCGAGGCGTTGATGGTGGCGGCATCCTCATAGCGGCCCACCCGGAAATAGGTGTGCGCCGCCATATGGATCAAATGGCTGGCATTGGGGGCGAGCGCCGCCAGTTTTTCTGCATAAAGCAATGCCGATGCAGGATGTCCGCCCATTTCGGTTGCATGGATATAGTAATGGATGGCGGCGGTGTTGCTGGGCGTGGCTCGCAGGATGGGTTCGATCAGGGCAATGGCCGCTGCGGGTACGGTGTGATCGCCCCGCCGGAACTCCGTGAGGGTAACTTCGGCGGCGAGCAATTGTAAGTCAGGCGTTGACGGGCCGATTGCGTTGGCCTTGATCAGATCGGCGGCGAAATCGCGTTCCGCCGCGACATCCTGGGCGCGGGAATAGCGGCGCACCAATGCGGCGATCAGACGTTTTTCCCGTGCAGTGCGCGCTTGGGCTTGGGCGTGCTTGACTATTTCCAAACCCGATTTGAAGTCATCGGCTTCCGCATCGAAATTCATCGTCGGACCGCGCGACAAGGCCTGGCCCCACAGGCACATGGCGCAATGGGGATCCGCCAAAACCGCATTGTCGAACGCACGCCTGGCATCGTCGTGATAAAAGGCATGAAACATCTTCAGGCCGTAATCGAACCATGCTTGCGCTTTGGGATTGACGGTGGCGATGGGAAAGCCGCCATTGCCCATACCGGGTTGAATAAAGATGGTTCGATTGGCGTCATGCGGTTCCGCGCGGGCCTCGACCCGGCAAATTGTGAACACGGCGCTTAAGGACTTGCCGCTGAAAGATATATCATCGGCAGATTGATTGGCGGCATGGGTAGGCAGCGCCACAAGCCAAACAAGGGTGGCACCGGCGAATGCGCCCAACCTATCGTGTCTCATCCCCCTGCTCCGGTATCTGCCCCCTAGGAGCGCACCACCCGGCCGTTCTCGATCACGATGACATGCGGGCCGATATGCGCCGCCAGTGCCCAAAACAGCGCCACGATCCAGCCGATCACCGTCCAGCCGAAAAAGAAATTGAGCATGGCGACGCCCAACGCCGAAGGCGCCTGCCGCACGATGGCGATCAGGGTGGGCAGCCAATACAGGACGAACAGGAACAGGATGAAGCTCATCACGGCAGCGACCTCCGAAACCGAAGCAATAATATAGGGAGAAATCGGAACGGTTCCAGACCGCTATACTCCCCTGTCATGGCCGGCCTCCGAGCCGGCCATCCATCGAGAAGCGGCACCATGGATGGCCGGGTCAAGCCCGGCCATGACAAATGCGTTAGTTAAGCCGCTTGCGGCAGCTTGACGGTCTCGGCGGAAAGCGCGCCCGGGGTGCGGTTGGAACGGGCCGAAATCCTGGCCGTCACCATGGTGGCGAGATACGGCAGGCTCTGCACCCCCAGCATCACCATCCAGAGCGAAACCGCCGGATCCTGGAAACCGCGGTCGAAGCCCATCGAGATCATCGCCAGGATCAGCAAGGTGAGCAGCACCGCTTCCTGCCACACCACCCGCAGCACCTGGCTGAAATTGGCGGGATCGGCGCATTTGGGCGTGCGCAGGAACGGTTTTCCCGACGTCAGCAGTCCGGTCCACACCGCCTTGCCCACCGTGTGAGTCAGCGACAGGCCGGCAATCGAGGCAATGAAGGCGCCTTTGAAGCCGGAACCGACTTTGGGCGGATAAAGCAACAGCGTCTTGAGCAGCTTGGTGGCAAACAAGGCCATCGCCGCCGCCGACAAAGCCGGCATCGGCACGTCGATCATGCTGGGCAGCACCCACATCAGCACGGTCCAGACAATCGCCATCAGGGTCACCACCATGCCCAGCCCGTCGCTGATCCAGGGCAGCCAGCCGGAAAGGAACTGATAGCGTTGCGGCCAGGACAGCGCCGAGCCGCCGGCAAAGATCGCCTTGGCATGGCGCTTGAGCATCTGCATGGCGCCATAAACCCAGCGATAGCGCTGGGTCATGAAGGCTTCCAAGGTGTCGGGCATCAGGCCGGAGCCCATGCTTTGCGGCACATAGGCGGCTTCATAGCCGGCCTCGAACAGTTTCAGGCCCAGCTCGGTGTCCTCGGTGATGCACCATTCGCTCCAGCCCTCCACCTCCTCCAGCGCGTCCTTGGCGACGATCGTCATGGTGCCGTGCTGGATGATGGCATTGTGCTCGTTACGCTCCACCATGCCGATGTGGAAAAAGCCGCGATATTCCTCATAGGCCATCGCCTTGAAACGGCTTTGGGCGGCGTCGCGGTAATCCTGCGGCCCCTGCACCAAGGCGATGCCGGGCGAGGCGAAATAGGGAATGACCCGGCGCAGCCAGAATGGCTGGACCTGATAATCGCTGTCGATCACGGCGATGTAGCGGGCGCCTGGATCGGTCAGCGCCAAGGCGCGGTTGAGCGCCCCGCCCTTGAAGCCCTTGAGGCCGTCGAAATGGAAGAAGCGGAAGCGCGCGCCCGCGGGGCCGGAATTCAACGTACGGCAGTGCGCCTCCACCGGACGCCAGGTTTCGGGATCGGGCGTGTTGTTGTCCAAAATGATGACTTCGAAATTGTCGTAATCCAGCCGCGCCAGCGCATTCAGGGTCTCGATCACCATCTGCGGCGGCTCGTTATAGGTGGGGACATGGATGGAAACGCGCGGACTATGTTCGGGAATTTCCATCCGCACGACGCGGCGCTCCACCCGCCACAGGCTGGCGGCCATTTCGATGCCTTCGGTGAGGATCACCGCGCAAGCCAGGATCACCAAAGGCGACATGGCGACCAAGGCGACAAGGTCGGTGGGTTCGACATATTCCAGGGCGGTGGCGTCGATCAGCGCCAGCAGGCCGGTGGACACCAGCACGATCATCCCCCCCATCACCAGATAGCCGGTCTGACGCACGCGCGGCATGCGCCCCAGCACCAACAGGCCCAAGAGCAGACTTAAAACCGCCGCCATCAGCGCATAGGCGCGCCATTCCGGAAAGGCACGGATCAGGCCGATGAAAGGGAATTTGGGATGGCCGGTGGCGTCGAACAGGCCCCAATAGCGTCCCGCCACGCCTTCATTGGCGTCCTTCCAGGGTTGGTCGTAAGCCTCCAGCAGATAATAATCCCAGCCCTTCTCCATCGCGAGTTGCACAAAGGCGCGGATGAACCAAGCTTCATTGGCAGGAGAGGCTTCGGCGCGGCCGCGGGTGCGCCCTTCTGATGGCCAGCCCGCCTCGCCCACCACGATCTGCTTGTCGGGAAATTCCTTCTGGACGTGATTGTAGAAGCCCTGGGTGGAATTCAGGCTGCCGCGAATTTCCACAGGCTCCCAATAAGGCAGGAGATGGACAAAAATCACATCGACATATTTGCCGATATCCGGGGAGTTCAGCATCCAGGTGGACCAGGGTTCGGCTGTCGTAACCTTGATACGGGCGGGCAAGGCCGCGCGCACCTGCTGGATATAGGCATTGAGCTGGTCGAGCGAGACATAGCCGAACAGCTGGGTCTCGTTGCCCACGATCACCCGGTCGATGGTGCGCCGGTTGGCCAGCGCGGTACGGATGCCAAGCGCAATCTGCTGTTCGTTTTTTTCCAGGTCCGGGCTGATCCAGATGCCCAAGGACACCGTCATGCCATAGCGGCGCGCGATCTCCGGCACCTTGTCCATGCCGCCATCCACCGTATAGGTGCGGATGCGGCTGGTCAGATGGGAAAGCTGCGCCAGATCGCGGGAAATATGCTCCGGCGTAATTTGCTTTTGGTCATTGATGCTGAACTGGCGGCTGGGGTTATAGGCGATGCCGCGCACCTGACCGTCCCATTCCGGCGCCGACACGGTATAATCGCGGCTGGTCCAGAACAGCACGCTGGCGCTGACCACCATGGCCAGCGCAATCATGATCCGGAGCTTGCCGCCGCCCAGGTGCCGCGCCGTCCACAGCCGGGTCATCAAGCCGCGCAGCATTACTGCTGCTGTTCGTCTTTGTCGCTGGGATCGGGTCTATAGTCCTTGTCGCCGCGCTTGGGCGCCGGCGTGGTTTCCACCAGCCTGATGTCGAAGAGCAGGGTCTGGTTTGGCGGGATGGCGCCGTTGCCGGCGCCCCGCACGCCGTAACCCAGATTGGGCGGAATAACCAATTGCCAGCGGTCGCCTTCGCGCATCAACTGCAACGCTTCGATCCAGCCGGGTATTACACTGTTGAGCTTCATGGAAGCCGGCAGGCCCGGCGAGGTGCCGTCGAACACCACGCCATTGATCAGCTTGCCGGTGTAATAGACCTTGACCGTATCGGTACTCTGGGGCCGCTTGCCGTAACCGTTCTGGATGATGCGGAACTGCAAGCCGCTGGGGCGGGTGATCACGCCCTTCTTCAGCTTGTTGTCTTCCAGATATTTGAGATTGGCATCGATGCTCAGCGCATCGTCCGCCGCCAGGGCGCGCGCGCCCGTGCCGCCCGCCCATACAGCCAAAGCTATCGCCAAAATCGCCGCAACACGCTTCATGTCACTCTCCGAACGCTACCGTCCTGCCCCACCTGCCGGCCTTGTTTAAGGCCTGAGCCGGTTTGCCCATCTTAGCAAGCTGGGCTCGCCCACCCCAAGCCTGAAACCGCTCGGCGCCCCAAAGCCCTGCCCAACGGGATAAAGCCTAGAATCTCCAGTATTTGATCGCCAGGTGAATCAGTACCGCCAGGCCGCAGGCCATGACCAAGGCGCCGCAAGCCCGGTTGATGATCCGCATCGCCTTTTCGTCGATCCGGGTATGGAAAATGCCGATGATGGTGGTCAGGGCCAGCCACCAGCCGGTCGAGCCTGCCACCACCCCGGCCACCACGAAACCGGCGTCATGGAAGCTGCCGGCACCGCCCGCCAGTCCGCCCAGCCCCGCGAACATCACGCCAAAAGACAGCAGGGTCACCGGGTTGGTGATGGTCAGCGCGAAGGTCGACACCATGGCGCGCACCAGATTGGTGCCTTCGCTGTCGGTCTTGGTGTCCAGACAGCGCGGCACCGGCGGCGATATGAAGGTGCGATAGCCCATCCAGACCATCATGGCGCCGCCGATCAGCTCGATAATGGTGGCATAGCCCTCGATCATCTGGGCAATCCAGGTCAGGCCGAAGCCCATGATGGCGGCGAAGATGCCGTCGCCCAGCGCCGCCCCCAGTCCGGAGACAAAGCCGTTGAGCGGTCCGAAGGCGAAGCTACGCCGGATGCAGATCAGGTTTACCGGGCCGATGGGCACCGCCGCGATCAGGCCCATCACCACGCCCGACATAATCAGATAGAAATAGATCATGCCTGTTCCAGCGTTTCCACGAAACGCACGGGTTGTCCTAACGCGGCGCCGGTAGCAGCAAAGTCGCGCATCACGATGTTCCCGCGCAGGATGGTGGCGACCGGCCAGCCCTTGGTTTTCATGCCGTCGAACGGCGTCCAGCCGCAGGTCGAGGCGATCCACTTGTTCTCGATCATCCGGGTCAGGCCCATATCGACGATGGTGAAATCACCGTCATAGCCGCGCGCGATACGCCCCTTGCCGGCAATACCGAAGACGCGCTGTGCGCCGGCGCTGGTCAGATCGATGAAACGTTCCAGAGTGAGATTGCCCTTGTTGACATGGTCCAGAAGAATAGTTGCCAGGGTCTGCACCCCGGGCATGCCCGAAGGCGTATCGGGATAGGTCTTGTCTTTTTCCTCGCGCGTATGCGGTGCGTGATCGGAGCCGATCACATCGATCACGCCTTCGCGCACCGCCGCCCACAAGGCCTGGCGGTGGCTTTCGTCGCGGATCGGCGGATTCATCTGGGCATAGCTGCCCAGCCGCTCGTAACAGTCCGGCGCGGACAGCGTGAGATGCTGCGGCGTGGTCTCGGCGGTGGAGATATCCTTGGCGGCCGCCAGCAGCGGGATCTCGTCGCCGGTGGTGATGTGCAGCACATGTAGGCGGCGGCCGGCTTCTCGGGCCAGGCGCAGCACCCGCTCGGTGCACATGCGCGCCGCTTCGGCGTCGCGCCAAATCGGGTGGGTTTGCGGCTTGCCGCGTTCGGCCAGATGTTTGCGCGCGATCATGCGGTCTTCGTCCTCGGAATGGACCGCGACCCGGCGCTTGCCCGCTTTCAAGGCGGCGAGGATATCCGCCTCTTTGTTCAGCAACAGCGTGCCGGTGGAGGAACCCAGAAACGCCTTGATGCCGCAAACACCGGGCATCTTTTCCAGCTCGCCCAGCGCCCCGATATTGGCGGGCGTCGCGCCGGCATAAAAGGCATGGTCGCAATGCATGCGCCCCTTGGCGCGCGCCAGCTTGTCCTGGATGGCGGCGCGGGTGGTGGTGGGCGGCGCGGTATTGGGCATTTCGAAC
>DATEIA010000304.1:0-6346 GCA_035279305.1 Rhizomicrobium sp. | reverse complement strand
CAAATATTTCGGCACCGACGGCATCCGAGGCCGCGTCAACACCGCCAAACTGACGCCGGAAGTGGCGCTGAAGGCCGGCATGGCGGCCGGGCGCATTTTCACCCGCGGCGACCATCGCCACCGGGTGGTGATCGGCAAGGACACACGCCTGTCGGGCTATATGATCGAAAGCGCGCTGGTCTCCGGCTTCACCGCCGTGGGCATGGACGTGTTCCAGTTCGGTCCGCTGCCGACCCCCGCCGTGGCGATGCTGACCCGCTCCTTGCGCGCCGATATGGGGGTGATGATCACCGCCTCGCACAATCCTTTTGAGGATAACGGCATCAAATTCTTCGGTCCCGATGGCCAGAAACTGTCGGACGAAGTGGAAATGGAAATCGAGCAGCTGATGGCGGCCGGCCTGGAGCAGGGCCTGGCGCCCAGCGACAAGATCGGCCGCGCCAAACGCGTCGACGACAGCCAGGCGCGTTATATCGAATTCGCCAAGCGCACCTTCCCGCGCAATCTGCGGCTGGACGGCATGCGCATCGTGATCGATTGCGCCAATGGCGCGGCCTACAAGGTGGCGCCGGAAGTGCTGTGGGAATTGGGCGCCGATATCGTCACCATCGGGGTCACGCCCGACGGCACCAATATCAACCTGGATTGCGGTTCCACCGCGCCTCAGGCGATGTGCAACAAGGTGCGCGAGGTGCGCGCCGATTTCGGCATCGCGCTGGACGGCGACGCCGACCGGGTGGTGATGGCCGACGAAAAAGGCCAGGTGATCGACGGCGACCAGATCCTGGCGCTGATTGCCAAAAGCTGGTCGAAAAGCGGCGATCTGAAGGGCGGTGGCGTGGTCGGCACGGTGATGTCGAATGCCGGGCTGGATCACTATCTGGGTTCTTTGAAGCTGAAACTGGCGCGGGCGGCGGTGGGCGACCGCTATGTGCTGGAGGAAATGAAAAAGGGCGGCTTCAATGTGGGCGGCGAACAGTCCGGCCATATCATCCTGTCCGATGTCTCCACCACCGGCGACGGGCTGGTGGCGGCGCTTCAGGTGCTGGCGGTGCTGGCCCAAGGCAAACCCGCCAGCGAGGCGGCGCATCTGTTCAATCCATTGCCTCAGGTCTTGGAGAATGTGCGCTTCAAGAAGGGTTCGCCGCTGGACGATGAACGGGTGAAATCCTCCATTCAAGACGCGAACGCCAAGCTGGGCGCTTCAGGGCGCGTGCTGGTGCGCAAATCCGGCACCGAACCCCTGATCCGGGTGATGGCGGAAGGCGAGGATGAAAAGCTGGTGCGCGCCGTGGTGCGCCAGATCGCTTCGGCCATCGAAGAAGTGGCTGCCTAGTGCCGCCACGCCTGCTGGTCATCGCCGGGTCCGATCCTTCCGGCGGGGCCGGAATCCAGGCCGATCTCAAAACCGCCCAGGCCTTTGGCGTCTACGCCCAGACCGCGATCACCGCCGTCACGGTGCAGAACACGCTGGGCGTGACGGGCAACCATATGGTGCCGCCGGACATCGTACGCGACCAGATCATCGCCTGCCTGTCCGATATTGGGGCCGACGCCATCAAGACCGGCATGCTGGGCCATGCCGAAATGGTGGAAATGGTCGCCGCCACCCTGGCCGAACACGCGCCCGGCATTCCCCTGGTGGTGGATCCGGTGATGGTGGCCAAGGGCGGCTCATCCTTGCTGGATGCTTGCGCGGTTGCGGCGCTGAAGAAGAGACTTCTGCCCATGGCGACATTGGTCACGCCCAACTTGCCGGAGGCCGAATCGCTGACGGGTATTTATCCCGGCAGCGAACACCGCATCCGCAACGCCGCCATGGTGCTGAAGATGACGGGCGTGAACGCGGTTCTGTTCAAAGGCGGTCACGGTGAGGGTGCCGTTGTTCGCGATGTCTTGTGGCGCGGGGACGATTTCATCCCTTTTGAATCGCCGCGCATCGATACGCGGCATACCCATGGCACCGGCTGCACGCTTGCTACGGGTATCGCTTGCGGGCTGGCTGAGGGGCGTGCGCTGCCGGATGCGGTGGGCCGCGCCATTGAATTTGTCCAGAATGCAATAAGGACCGCGCCCGGACTCGGCGCCGGCCACGGTCCGTTGAATCACAAAATCTAATTGCTAGTTATTTGGAATGACACGCGCGTTGCCGTCGCGATCCACCACGGTGGTGGAATTCGGCGGCGGGTTGACGATCACGGTCTTGCGCTCGGTGCCGCCACAAGCAGCCAAGGCGAGGCAGGTAAGCAAAAGGGCAACAGCGGGACGCATGGTGGTCTCCTTGAAACTATCCAAGGTGGAAACGCGCCCTGCTGGCGAAAGTTTCTCTGCAACCAGTGGCGTGCAAACGCGTTTATGCGCGGCCCGCGATGATCAACGATCGACGAAGGGATCTTGCACCATGATGGTGTCATCGCGGTCGGGGCTGGTGGACAGCAAGATCACCGGCGCGCCGATCAATTCCTCGACCCGGCGGACATATTTGATGGCATTGGCGGGAAGCTGGGCCCAGCTGCGGGCGCCATGGGTGGTTTCCTTCCAGCCTTCCAAGGTTTCATAGACCGGCGTCAGCCGCGCCTGCAGATTGGCGTCGGCGGGCAGATAGTCCAGCATCTTGCCGTCGAGCTGATAGCCGATACAGACCTTGATCTGGTCAAAGCCGTCCAGCACATCCAACTTGGTGAGGCAGATGCCGTCGACGCCGCCGGTGATGCAGGTCTGGCGCACCAAGACACTGTCGAACCAGCCGCAGCGGCGCTTCCTGCCCGTGACGGTGCCGAATTCATGGCCGCGCTCGCCCAGTCGCTCGCCGGTCGCGTCCTTAAGCTCGGTGGGAAAGGGGCCTTCGCCGACCCGCGTGGTGTAACTTTTGACGATACCCAGCACCGTGCCGATGGCGCGGGGCGAAACGCCCGCGCCCGCCGCCGCCTGGCCCGCCACGGTATTGGACGAGGTGACAAAGGGATAGGTGCCGTGGTCGATGTCCAGCAGCACGGCTTGCGCGCCTTCAAACAAGACGCGCTTGCCGGCTTTGCGGGCGGCGTCCAACTCGCGCCAGGACGAGCCCAGGAAAGGCGCGATCTTGGGCGCGATTTCGTTCAGCGATTTGAGCAGCGCGCCCGCATCCACTTCCGCCGCGCCGAAGCCCTTGCGCAGCACATTGTGATGGCTCAGCAGCCGCTCGATCTTGCCGGGCAGGGAGGCGGGGTCCTTGAGGTCGATGGCGCGGATGGCGCGGCGGCCGACCTTGTCTTCGTAGGCCGGGCCGATGCCGCGCTTGGTGGTGCCCAGCTTCTGCGAGGTCGCTTCCTCGCGCAGGGCATCCAGCTCGCGGTGCAGCGGCAAGACCAGCACGGCATTCTCCGCCAGCACCAGAATGTCGGGCGTCACGGTCAGGCCGGCGGCGCCGACGCGTGTGATTTCCTCCAGCAGCGACCAGGGATCGACCACCACGCCATTGCCGATGATCGAGCGCTTGCCCTGGACCACGCCGGAGGGCAGCAGGGACAATTTGTAGGTCTTGTCGCCCACCACGATGGTATGGCCGGCATTGTTGCCGCCCTGAAACCGCACCACCATCTCGGCGCGGTTCGACAGCCAATCGATGATCTTGCCTTTGCCTTCGTCGCCCCATTGGGCGCCGATCACCGTGACATTGGACATGCGCTAAATCCGTACCCTGATTAACTTGCCCCGCAGGCGCGCAGGCACGGTGGCGGCTTATAGCAGCTAAGGGCAGGTCTGTAAGGGCAAAGGTGCCGCACTTTGGTGGAAATGCGGCATCCCCGCCGAAAATTCAATAAAACACATCATAGGCCACAGTTATGATTTCGCCGGAAACCTCATCGATCAGCAGGGCGTCGCTGCCCACCCGGACCCAAACCGCGCCATAGGGTGGGGGCGGCAGGTCATACAATTCGAAGTCCAAGATCCAGTAATCGCGTATCCAGAAGGCGGCCGGCAGGAATTCGCCAAACGTCCAGCGATGGCTGTACCAGCCGGCGGGACGGCGATAGGCGGGGACGTCGAAGCGGCGCGAGACACGGAAATTGCGGTGATAGTCGCGGAAGCCGCTGAAATCATGGCGCGGTCCGCCATAACCGCCACGCCGATAATCGGTTCGATAATCGGTGCGGCCATCGCGATTGAAGTCCGGCCGCCGGTCTGGGCCGCCCATCCGGTCGCGCCTTTCCATGGTGGAGAAGCGTTCCCGGCCGTCGCGATTCTGGTCATTGCGATTCTCGATGCGGTCCTTGAATCCGCGGTCGCCGCGATCCCGGTCGCCACGACTGCCGCGGTCGCCGGAATCGCGATCGCCGCGATTCGCGACCGCCGCAGGCGCGTTGCCGCGGATTTCGCCGCGCCGCTCTTGGCCACGGTTGCCGTCACCCGATTCTGCGCGGCCGCGCAACTCCGCCTGCGCCCGGTCCTGGACCTGCGGCGCGACACTGGCTTTGCCGACGCGATTGGAATGCTGTTCACCCCGGTCGCCGTGCGGTTCGGCTAAAGCGGGCACCGCCAGCCAGATCAGCGCGGCGGTGGAAAGCAACAATTTGCGCATGTTCCTGCCTGTTGAATAAGTTGTCTGTGTAAACGGTGCCGCTATTCTTTGGTTCCACCTCCTCTTATGGTCTCGCCATGAGCAACTTTGTTCTTCGCGCCGCAACACCGGATGACGCGCCCCTGATATTGGAGATGATTCGGGAATTGGCGATCTATGAGAAAGTACCGGAAAACGACTTTCGCCTGACGCACGACACGGTGTTGCGCGACATGTTCGGCGCGGCCTGTCATTGCGATCTGGCCTTTTTGGGCCAAGACGCGGCCGGCATCGTCACCTGGTTCTGGACCTATAAGAGTTTTCGCGGCCGGCGCGGGCTTTATGTCGAAGACCTGTATGTGAAGCCGCAATTTCGTGGCCAGGGATTGGGCCGCCGCTTTCTGGCGGATTTGGCGGCGCGGGCGCGGGCAGCGGGTGGCCATATGGAATGGCGGGTGCTGGACTGGAACGCGCCGGCCATCGCCTTTTACCAAAGTCTGGGCGCCAAGCTGGTGCCGGAATGGGTGGATTGCCGGCTGGAAGACGAAGCGCTGGAGACGCTCGCGTCATGAGCGAGATCGTGCTGGTGGTCGCCATCGCGGACAATGGTGTCATCGGCAAGGATGGCGGCATCCCCTGGCACATTTCCGGCGATATGAAGCGGTTCAAGGCGCTGACCACGGGCCATACCGTCGTGATGGGGCGCAAGACCTGGGACTCCTTGCCGCGAAAGCCACTCCCCAATCGTAAAAATGTCGTCTGCACACGCGATGCCGGGTGGAGCGCGCCCGGCGCGGTTCGCGCGACTCTACCGGACATCGATCTTTCGCATATCGCACCGAATGAAGCCCTTATGGTCATCGGCGGCGAGGAGATTTATAGATATTTTTTGCCACGCGCCCATCGCATCGAACTGACGGAAGTGCATCGGGATTTCGAAGGCGATGCAAAATTCGCGTTCGACCGTAGCGGCTGGCACGAAACCGCGCGCGAAGACCATGTCACCGCGGACGGTCTTGGCTACAGCTACGTGACCCTCACTCGATAACAATCCGCGGCGCGGGTTTGGATTCTGTTTCCAGCGCCGCCGCGACCTTGACGGCCAAATCCAGAAAGGCCTTGGCTTCCGGGCTGTCGGGCGCCGAAACGCTCACCGGCTGGCCTGAATCGGAGGTTTCGCGAATGCGCGGCACCAGCGGAATTTCGCCCAGAAAGGGCGCGCCCAATTTTTCCGCGGTCAGCTTCGCCCCGCCATGGCCGAAGATGGCGTGGCTGGAGCCGCAATCGGGGCAAGTGAACATCGACATGTTTTCCACCAGACCCAGGATCGGCACCTGGGTCTTCTTGAACATGGCGATGCCTTTGCGGGCATCGATCAAGGCGATGTCCTGCGGCGTGGAGACGATCACCGCGCCTTTCAGGGGCACGCGCTGGGCAATGGTGAGCTGGGCATCGCCGGTTCCCGGCGGCATGTCCAGCACCAACACATCCAACGGCGCCCCAGGGGTTGCCCAAGCGACATCATTGAGCATTTGGGTCAGGGCGCTTTGCACCATCGGCCCACGCCAGATCATGGCTTCATCTTCCTTGACCAGAAAGCCGATGCTCATGGTCTTGATGCCATGGCGGACGATGGGATGCAGGGTATGGCCGTCGCTTCCCGGCTTTTCGGTGATGCCGAGCAGACGCGGTAGCGACGGGCCGTAAATATCGGCATCCAGCAGTCCGACCTTCAAGCCCAGGCGGGACAGCGACAGCGCCAGATTGACCGCGACGGTGGATTTGCCCACCCCGCCCTTGCCGCTG
>DATEIA010000303.1:0-17038 GCA_035279305.1 Rhizomicrobium sp. | reverse complement strand
CACAAAAGCCATGCAGGCGCTCAATGCCCAGGCGGCGGCGCTGCTGGGCCTGTTTGTCGCGCGCGGTTATGCACGCGAGGAGCCGGCGGTGCTGCAGCCGGCCGAGATATTCCTCAACCGTTCGGGCGAGGAGATCCGCCGCCGTACTTTCACCCTGACCGATCCGTCGGGCCGCGATCTTGCCTTGCGTCCCGATCTCACCATTCCCATTTGCCGCGAAGCGGTGCTCAGCGGCCGCGGCTTTCCCGCCCGCATCGCCTATAACGGCCTGGTCTTCCGCCACCAGCCGGGCGAACCCAACCGCCCCACCCAGTTTTTCCAGGCCGGCGTCGAATTGCTGGGCTTGGCGGATGCCATGGCGGGTGAAACCGAAATTCTATCCTTGGCGGTCGAAGCCCTTCGTGTCTGCGGACTGAAAGACTTCTCGCTGCGTATCGGCGATCTGGCGCTGTTCGGCGCGCTGGTCGATGCCCTGGCCTTGCCGCCGCAATGGCGTTTGCGTCTTAAGCGGCATTTCTGGCGGGCGGGCTATGTGGAATCGCTGCTCTATTGGCTGGGCCATGGCGACGGAGTTGCGCGACTTCCGGGCAGCCGTGCCGAAATCGGGGCCTTGCTGGACGCGCGGGCCGATGCGCCCGCCGCCGGACGAACCCGCGAGGAAATCATCGCCCGCGCCGTGGACCGGGCGGCGGAGGCGGCCAGTCTGCGCCTGGACGCAAACCTCGCCGACGCCATTGCGGCGCTGCTGGATATTTCCGGTCCGGCGGAAGAGGCCTTGGCCAAGGTCCGCACCCTGCTGAAAACCATCGCCATCGATCTCGATCCCCAGCTGGCGGCGATGGACGCGCGGCTGGCGACCTTGAAATCCTTGGGTGTGGACCCGGCCAAGGTTCAATTCACCGCCCATTTCGGCCGCAATATGGAATATTACACCGGCTTTGTGTTCGAGCTTTGGGCGCGCGACAAGGAAGGGCCCGTGCAGATCGCCGGCGGCGGCCGTTACGACTCCATGATGGAGATGCTGGGGTCCAAGACTCCGGTCAGCGCCATCGGCTGCGCGCTTCGCACCGAGCGGGTGCTGGCCGCCGTGGGAGGCGCCTGATGTTGACGCTCGCCATCCCGTCCAAGGGCCGCCTCAAGGACAATTGCAATGCCTGGTTCGCTTCCGCCGGTATGACGATGGAGCAGACGGCAGGCGCGCGGGGTTACCGCGCCAGCTTTGCCGGCTTGCCCGACGTCGAAGTGATGCTGCTGTCGGCGGCGGAGATCGCCTCCTCGCTGCTGGCGGGCGATATCCATCTGGGTATCACCGGCGAGGACCTGTTGCGCGAGGAAGCGCCGGAACTGGCGGGCCGCATGCAATTGCTGAAAGGTCTGGGCTTCGGCTTTGCCGATGTGGTGGTGGCGGTTTCCCAATATTGGGTCGATGTTGCCACCATGGCCGATCTGGACGATGTCTGCGCCGCCTATGCCCAGACCCACAGGCGGCGGCTCCGGGTGGCGACAAAATATGCCCAGCTGACCCGCAGCTTCTTCGCCCAGGCACGCATCGCCGATTACCGCATCGTGCCCAGCGCGGGCGCCACCGAAGGGGCGCCGGCGGCGGGCACGGCGGAGGTGATCGTGGACATCACCACCACCGGCGCGACCTTGAAGGACAATGGTCTCAAGGTTCTGGACGACGGCGTGATCCTGAAAAGCCAGGCCCAATTGGCCGCGTCACTCAGCGCCGATTGGAATGCCGAAGCCCGTACTGCCTGTCAGCGCCTGCTGGCCAAGCTCGATCCGGAAAATCCGCTTTACGCCGGCCTTGTGGCGCAACTGCCCGTTTAGCGCTTTCGGGTCCATTATGGCAGGTTCGCCGTCTCGCGCAAATCCAGATCCCCGATATGCTCCTTCTTCCAGTGCATCGCCGTGGCAATGCGGGTGCGCCCCGAAGGGTGATCGTAGAAGATGACTTCCTCCCACGCGCCCGGTTCCAGCTTGCGGTAGGTGGAAAGCTTCAGCATCACGGTGGCGAAGGCATCCGGCTTGCGCACGGCATTGAGGCCGAAGATGTCGGCCTGATACTCGATGGCGCGGGAGATGGAATTGGTCAGCGGCGTAGCCGCGAACAGGAAGATCGCGCCCAGCGCCGCCATCAGCGGCAGCCCCGCCACGTCGCTGACCTTGCGGACCTGCCACTGTCCGCCGAACAGGTCGCAGGCGAACAAAAAGCCGAAATGGATCAAGAAAAAGCCCAGCAGGATCACCAGCCCTTCCAGCAGGATATCAAGGGTGACATGGCCCATCGCATAGTGACCTATCTCGTGACCCATCACCGCCAACACTTCGTCGGAAGAACCCTGTTTCAGCAGATTGTCATTCAGCGAGATACGCGCGGTTCCCAGGAAACCGGACACGTTGGCGGAGACGCGGTTGGACTGGCGCGAGGCATCGACCAGCCAGACATTGTCCACCGGCACATCATTGGCGCGCGCCAGCGACAATATCTTGGCCTTCAGCGGACTTTCGGGCAAAGGGGAATAGTGGTTGAACAGCGGAGAAATGAAAACCGGCCAGATCGCAATGGTCAGGATCTGGAAGGCGATGGCCAGACCCGCCGCCCATAGCCACCACAATTCGCGCGCCCGGCGGATGGCGATATAAAGAATCGGCAGCAGCAGCACCGCAGCCGTGAAGGTCAAAGCGAACTGGGTGCCGAAATCGCCCAGCCATTGCCAGAAATTCTGGGTGGACAGGCCATAAGCATGCTCCCGGAAAAATCCTTCATAGAGCGAAAGTGGAAACGTCGCCGCCACGATGATGGGAACATAGGCGGCGGCATACAGCATCACCTGATAGCCGCGCCGCGGAGTGTGGTTTTCCGCCCAATCCTGGATGCGCGCCGAAGTTCCTGTCCATAGCAGCAGTCCCGCCACCGCCAGCGCGTAAACCAAATCCACCAATTGCAGCCAATAGCCGCCCACGAAATAGGCGTCGGAGCGGGCGCGGGCCGCGCCGTTCACCTGCGCCAGATATCGGGCGGTGGCTTGTGCGGGATCGAAGTCAGGCGTCGAGTCCATGACGGGCAGACTCTCCACCTGAACATGCCGGGTGGGCGCGGCGCGCGGACCGGTTTGCGGCAGGTCGCCGGCTTGTGCCGCCGCGCCCACCGCCAAGGTGGCAAGCAGCAAGGCAACAGCGGTGATGCGTGCGATGGACATGAGCATTTTCCTCGGGCACAGCCTAACAGTATTTCTTGCCATTCGAAGGCCTTATTGCTGCTAAACTGTCCGCATGAGCTTCGCGCGCCTGACCTTTTTTGCCGCCGCCGGCCTGGCCCTCTTTTCCTTCGTGGCGCAGGCGGCGACGGTTTCCGATTCCGCGCGCTACCGCCGTTGCATGTCCGCCAGCAGCGCCAATCCCGGCGCGGCGCTGGCCGATGCGGAAAGCTGGGCGCGCGCGGGCGGCGGCGTGCCGTCGGAGCATTGCGCCAGCTCGGCCTTGTTCAATCTCAGGCGCTATGCCGAGGCCGGCGCCCGGCTGGACCGGATTGCCGGCGGTCCCGCCGCCCTGGACGCGGAGTTTCGCGTCGCTTTGTTTGACCAGGCGGGCAATGCCTGGCTGATGGCGGGCGAGGCGCAGCGCGCGGTGCAGAGTTTTTCGGGGGCGTTGGCGCTGTCGGCCGGCGATGCCGATCTGTTCGCGGATTTGGCGCGCGCCCAGGCGATGCGGCGGGATTGGCGCGAGGTGGATATGGACCTCAATGCGGCCTTGCAGCTTTCGCCGCGCCGCGCCGATCTGCTGGTTTTGCGCGCCAGCGCCAGGCGGGCCCTAAAGCGCTATGAGGATGCGAAGCTCGATATCGAGGCGGCCTTGAAGCTTAAGCCGGGCGACGGCAGCGCCCTGGTGGAGCGCGGCCTGTTGCGGCGCCAGCTCGGCGATATCGGCGGCGCGCGGCGCGATTTTCAAACGGCACGGAAAACCGGATCCGCCGCCATCGCGGCGGAAGCCCAAGCCAATCTTGAAGAGCTTAGTCCCTAGCCCATTCTTCGCGCGCTTGCGCATCGGTTTCGGCGGATGCGTGCGACCGAGCGAGGGTGTCGAATTCCTCTCGCGCGAGAAGCTGCGAAAGCGCCCACACTGCCGCGCCGCGCACCAGGGGGGAGGGATCCTGCAATGCGGTGCGGGCCGACCGCGCCAAGCGCGCCTCTCCGCTATTGCCGATAGCAATCATTACATTGCGCAGAAAGCGGTCGCGGCCGATCCGCTTGACCGCAGACTTGCGGAACAGGGCGCGGAATGCCGCGTCATCCAGCCCGGCCAAATCTTCTAGCGCCGGGGATTTGAGTTCTTCCCGCGCCGTCAGTTTCAGTTCCGCCGCATTTTGGGCGAATTTGTTCCAGGGACACACCGCCAGGCAATCGTCGCAGCCATAGATGCGGTTTCCCATCGCCTTGCGGAATTCGCGCGGGATGGGGCCGTCATTCTCGATGGTGAGATAGGAGATGCAGCGCCGCGCATCCAACCGATAGGGCGCCGGGAAGGCATCGGTCGGGCAAACATCCAGGCAAGCATGGCAGTTGCCGCAATGATCCTGTTCCGCCGTGTCGCTTGGCAGTTCCAGGGTGGTGAAGATGCTGCCCAGGAACAGCCAGGAGCCGAAGTCGCGCGACACCAGATTGGTGTGCTTGCCCTGCCAGCCCAGGCCGGCCTTCTGCGCCAGCGGTTTTTCCATCACCGGAGCGGTATCGACGAAGACCTTCACGTCGCCGCCGAATTGCCGGGCTATGGTACCGGCCAGCGCCTTGAGTTTCTTCTTCACCACATCGTGATAGTCGTCGCCCTGGGCATAGACCGATATCCCGGCACGGTCTTTCTGTGCCAGGATCGCCAGCGGGTCTCGCGCCGGTCCATAGTTCAATCCCAGCACAATGATGCTTCGGGCCTGTGGCCACATCGCCCGCGGATCGGCGCGCCACTGCGCGCGGGCTTCCATCCAACCCATCGCGCCATGATAACCGGCGTCGAGATATTGCCGCAGCCGTGCCGCATTTTCGGGCCCGGCATCGGCATCGGTGAAGCGCACCAGATCGAAGCCTTCGCTCCGCGCCCGGGCGAAAATGTCGTTCTTGATGGCCGCGGGATCTTGCACGGCCACCCTTATACCTCCGCGGTCTCAGAAATCGAGTTCGGTATAATGGGACACCGGCGGCTGGCCGGGAACACGGTCGAGCAGGAGGGAGCGGAAGGCGGGCCGCGATTTCATGCGGATATACCATTCGCCGGCGGCGGGAAAATCGCTCCAGGGGACTTCGCCGAAATAATCCAGCGACGAGAGGTGGGCCGCCACCGCCAGATCGCCCAGGGTCGGCTCGCGGCAGGCCAGATTGCCGTTGATCTCCGCCGCCGCTCCGATCGCACCCAAAGCCGCCTTTAATTCCTCGCGTCCGGCGCGGATCACATTCATGTCCGGGGCGCGACTATAGCCGGCGCCGGTATGACGCGGCGCCGCCTTTTCATAGACGATGCGCTGAGTGACCTTTTCGTGGAACGGGCCCATCGCCCAATCCACCCAGCGCAGGCAGGCGCGCCGCGCCGCATCGTCGGCGGGGGCCAGCGGCCGGTCGGGATAATTGTTCTCCAGATGGTCCAGGATCGCCCACACACCTTCCGCGCGGGTGTCGTCCATGTCGATAAAAACCGGCATGGACTGTTTGACGTCCTCGGCCAGCACCGGATCGCAGGCGATGCGCTTTTCCCCCACCATCAGGCGGGCGAGGCGGCAGCTGGGTGACAGCATCACGTGAATCAGGCGGCGCATGACGTCTTATAGGGGCGCATCCGCGCGTGGCAAAGTGTCCCGCGTGGGCGGAACCTGCGCCTGTAGGGTGCCCTGCTATTTGATGCAGGAATTCAGGCCGTCGCGCGTGACCATGGCACTGCGCCCCCGTAACAGTCCGGTGCGCTGGCGGACATAGCGGCCGGGGCGCGCTGCCTTCCATTTGTGGGGATTGGGCAGGATCGCCGCCAGCCTTGCCGCCTGGGTCCCGTCCAAAGAACCCGCATCGGTGCCGAAATAAGCACCAGCCGCGGCTTGCGCGCCAAATATGCCGTCGCCCCAGTCCACGGTGTTCAGATAGGCCAGCAGAATACGCTTCTTCGGCCAAAGGGCCTCGATCAGGACGGTGAGATAGGCCTCCAGCCCCTTGCGGATCCAGCTTCGCATGGGGACCAGGAACAGGGTGCGCGCGGCCTGTTGGGAGATGGTGCTGGCGCCGCGCATCGGCTTTTTGGGGTGGCGTTTATGCTCGTCCATCGCCTTTTGAATGCCCACCCAGTCAAATCCGTTATGCGTGCAGAAATTCTGGTCCTCGGCGGCGATCACCGCCCGTTCCAGGCGCGGGGAAATATCGCCGGTCCAGGCGTAACGGACGCCTTTGCCCTGGGCCAGGCTGACCAGCATTCCCGGCGTACCGGGGATCGGCAGAAAGCGAAAGATCAGGATCAGAATGATGGGGGCCGGGACCAGCAATATGAAAAGGGTGAACAGCAGCTTCCACAGCAAGCCATGCCCCGATCTGATTCCCCGCGCCATGCGCCGATCATACCAAAAGTTATGCCGCTCGCCGATGGCGTGCCCCGCGCCGGGATGCTAGGTGTTCGCTGACTTTGGAGTGAACATGGATCATTCTCTGCTGGCCGTTATCCTGGGCATTATCGAGGGGTTGACCGAATTCCTGCCGATTTCCTCCACCGCGCATCTGCTGATCGCCGAGGATGTGCTGGGCTTTCATCCGCCGGGAGAAGTGTTTCCCATCGTGATCCAGTTCGGCGCCATCTTGGCGGTCGTGGCGGTCCATTGGCGCAAGTTCCTGGAGGTTCTGGTCAAGCTGCCCGTGTCGCGCGAGGCGCGACATTTCACCTTGTCGGTGCTGATTGCCTTCCTGCCGGCGGCGGCGATCGGCGTTCTGGCGCATGGCTTTATCAAAAGTGTGCTGTTCTCTGAAGGCGTTGCGCCATGGGTGATTGCCTTTACCCTGGTCGTGGGCGGCGTCCTGATTTTGGCGCTGGAGCGCCTAAGGCCCGCGCCCCGTTTTTTGGACGGCGACCAGCTGCCTTACAAAAAATCGCTGCAAATCGGTTTCTGCCAGGTCTTGGCGATTTTCCCCGGTGTCTCGCGTTCGGGCGCCACGATATTGGGCGGCGAATTGCTGGGCGTGTCGCGGCCGGCGGCGGCGCTTTTCACCTTCTACCTGGCGGTCCCAACCATGCTGGGCGCGACGGTGCTGGATATCTACAAAAGCCGCGATGCGCTGGCCGCCGCTGCCTGGAGCGACATCGCTATCGGCTTTGCGGTCGCCTTCGCGGTGGCGCTGGTGGTGGTGAAAGGTTTTATCGGCTTCATCAGCCGTTACGGCCTGACGCCTTTCGGCTGGTATCGCATTGTGGCGGGATCGATGCTGTTTGCTTATCTGGCTCTTCGCTAGCCGCGCTCAGACTTTATATTAGGCCGGCGCGTCGGTCCGTGGTTGTGCTTCGGCATATTCCCCCTTGGCGCGATAGCGCCAGAGATAAGAGGGGACCACTGCTTCCACCGAGGTGGGGGTGATGCCGAGATCGCGCAAGCCCGCGGCGGTGGGCGAAACCACATTGTCGCATCTGAGCAGCCGCACTTGATCCATGGTCAAAAGCGGATTGGGCAAAAGCTGCAGGAAAGCCGCCTTCAGCGAGGCGAGTGCGAAGGGGATCGGGATCAGCGCACGCCTGCGCCCCGTTTCGCGCAGGATCAATTGCAGCAGTTCCTTGAAGGAATAAATACTGGGTCCGCCCAGTTCATAGGTGCGGCCATCCTGGCGCGACAGCGCCGCAACAATAGCCTGGGCGACATCGCCCACGAAGATCGGCTGGAATTTTGTGTGGCCGCCGCCTATCAGCGGCAAGGCGGGAAAGATGCGCGCCATTGCGGCGAACTTGTTAAAGAAGCCGTCTTCGGGTCCGAAGATAATCGAGGGGCGCAGGATCACCGCGGCGGGAAAGGCTTCGCGCACCGCTTGTTCGCCTTGCGCCTTGGTGACGGCATAGGCGGACTCCGATTCCAGATCCGCTCCGATGGCGGAAACATGGACCAGCGCACGCACGCCGGCCGCGGCGGCCGCCTGGGCGATATGGGCGGCGCCGTCGGACTGGACATCTTCGAAAGTCTGGCCTTTCTCGAACAGGATGCCGGTGAGATTGACCACCGCTTGCGCCCCGGCAATCGCCTGCGTCACGGACGCCGCATCGCCGACATCGCATTTGACAAAATCTATCTGGCCCACCGAGCCCAGAGGGCGCAGGAAAAAGCCGCGCGCGGGGTGGCGGGTCGCCACCTTGATGCGCCAGCCGGCCCGGGC
The DNA here is from genome assembly GCA_035279305.1 of Rhizomicrobium sp. GTDB lineage: Bacteria > Pseudomonadota > Alphaproteobacteria > Micropepsales > Micropepsaceae > Rhizomicrobium. The sequence continues at coordinate 8,660 of DATEIA010000303.1, read as the reverse complement.
CAGCGCCCGCACCGCATGACGGCCGACAAAGCCGGAACCGCCGAAGATCGTGACCAGATTGGTGTTCATCGCGTCCTATTTTCGAAAGTCAGAAACCTCCCCCCGGCGGGTGGCGGCCGGGCGGAGTCGAGGCGCGATATTAGGCCGGCAGGGGTGCGCCGCGACAGGGCCTTTTTGGCGCAAAAGCGGGGTATTCGGCTTATATTGACTTGGGCTTCGCGCGCCCCTAAACATCGCGCCCTTGCCCGGGCGGCTCTCCTTGAGGATGGGCCTCCCGACGTGCCCAGATGGCGGAATTGGTAGACGCACTAGTTTCAGGTACTAGCGCTGCAAGGCGTGGAGGTTCGAGTCCTCTTCTGGGCACCATTTGGCTGAGCATCAGAGTTCGCTGAAGGTCGGATTTCTGGAAAATCCAGAAAGAGCTTGGCCTTTTTGCTCTGTCTCGGTTCGGTCCGGTTCGCGTCAGGCCATGGCTGCAAACCTGCCCTAGGATAAGTCAGGGGAAGCAGGGCCTTGTCTCATATGTCTTTGAGGACGCAGGTGATGGCGATGGTCTCCCGCGAAAAGGGTCAGGCGGTCGCGTCTTCCAGCACCACGGCACGACTTGTGTGAGCCAAATCGGAAACCAGAAATCCGACAGGGCCACATCACCGAAACCCAATCCAACACGCCGACGTGAGGTCAGCAGAGGCTCGGTGCCGGTCCGGTCTCGAGAAGCTTGGCAAGTTTTGCGAGCGCCAGTCGCCAGCCGAGTTCGTTGTCGGCGGGCGCGACACCAGCAGGAAGTCCGTCATGGATGGCCTCGACATTGGTGCCACTGCCGGAATCGGACAGTGTGATGGTCGATGTCATCTCGCCTCGCAAGGCTGGATCTGCCGTCTCGAACTCATCCACTTCGACAACCTGTTCGTTCGGGACAAGCCTTATGAAACGGCCATGATAGGTATCGGTGCGGGCGGCCGTTTTTCCGGCAAGGTTCGGATCCTCATAGGTGAGAGAAACACGAACCCGGCCACCTTCGCGAGCCTCGAAGGTGTGAATCTGGCTGGTCATGCCATCGGGTACACGCCACGCCGCGACCGCAATTGGATCGAGGAGTGCGCGGTAGACGGCTGCGCGAGGAGCGTTGATATGGCAGCGGATACGGGTTGCGGTCATGACGCGAATTTTACACCCAGCGGGCGGCGCGAACAATGGAAGCAAATCATGCATGGGCATGAAAATATTCGTCGTATGCGGATCGAAAGTCCGGGTATGATGAAAAAACTTCGCCGCAGCCGACAGCATTTTGGCCGTCCGGTCATGGTCGGGGCCGCACCAGCTTTGAAAGTCTGTGTTGGACGGCAGGGCCCGTTTAGTGGCTGGCGTCGGACACTTTGACGGCGGCGCGCTGCGCGGCATTGAAGGCCGCGATCGCGGCATTGACGCGGTCGCCGACCGCCTTCTTGTCGCGTTGGTTTTGTTCGATCATGTTGCTGATCTTGGCGGGGGTTACGTTCGCCATGGAGGATTTGGCCAGGCAGTCCTGATACAGGTCCGAGGCTTCCATGAAGCTCTTGGCGTCATCGCGCATGGCGACGATTTCGAGCTTTGTCGGTGCGCTGCTGGAAGACACTTCCGGAACGTAGGGTTGACGGCAGCCGGCGGTCTGGGCCAACGCAGGCGAGGCGATCAATCCGACAGTTGCAGCAATCGCTAGCATACGCAGCATGAAACACACTCCCGTCTTGCCGGTTTGCTGGCGGTCTGCCAGGGCCCGGCTACCTAAACGATGTCTCCACTTTAGGTGCAGTGCTTTAAAAAACCCTAAATTTCAGGGCCGCCGCCTGGAAATCATTGTCCAGCGCCGCTCATCCTTACCGATTTTCTAACCATTTCCGGTCATGCTGCGCGCAGGCCCATAGGCCTGAAACAGATGACGTATTCACGCCGCAGGAAACGGGAATGTTTCCGCGCGGCGTTTTGAAAGCGGAGAGCCCGGCATGTTTTCTCTCAAGAACAAGATGCGTTTAACCTATGCCTTGGTGCTTTCCTGCTTTGTGGCAATGGGCGCGCTGGCGATCTATCGCCTGGCGCTGGTCAGCGGTGAATCCACCGAAATGAGCACGGTCTGGACGCCGCGCACCCGCATCGCGCAGGAAATGCACTCTTTGGCGGGTCAGTACCGGATCAGCGAGGCGATGCGCATTCTGTCGGCATCTCCGGCGATGGCGGAACATGCCAATCGCGAGTTGAAAGACAATGCCGACGCGTTTTTGTCCAAGATGGCCGCCTATCGCGCGCTTTTGCAAAAGGGCGAAAGCACCGGGCCGATTGACGAGGTGCAAAGTCTTTGGTCGCAATATATCAAGGCCAATGAGTTGATGCTGGCCTTTGCCGAAGGCGGCCAGCAGACCCAGGCCGCCGACCGGTTTCGCAATTCCGCCAGCAAATATTATCTGTTCGCGAATGCGATGGACGATCTTTCGCAGGCGGATACCAAGCGAAATTCGGCCGCAAGCGCGGTGGCGAGCGCCATCTACGCGCAGTCGCGCTTCCAGGTGCTGCTCGCCATTGTGGCCCTGGCGGTCCTTTTGATGGCCTCCGTCGGATTTTTTGAAATTCGCGTGTGGGGCGTTTTGACCCGTTTGTCCTTCGCCATGAAGCGGCTGGCATCGGGCGACCTGGAATCCGAAATTCAGGGCACCAAACGCCAGGACGAAGTGGGAGAAATGGCGCGCGCCATTCAGGTGTTCCGTGACAATGGTATCGAAATGCGCAGGCTGGGCGGGGAGGCGGAAGAGCAGCGCCGTCTGGTCGAGGAAGCGCGGCAAAAGAACAGCGACGACATTCAGAAGGCCGCGAACCAGCGCGCCCACGTCGTCGCAGCGATCGCCAAGGGGCTGGAGGCGCTTTCGGCCGGCCAACTGACCTACCGCTTGAACGAGACCTTCGCGGCGGAATACCGCAAATTGCAGGACGACTTCAACGCGGCCATGCAGAAGCTGCAAAACGCCATGAAAGTCATTGCGCTGGGCGCCCGGGAAATTCATTCCAGCACCGAAGAGATCAGCGAAGCGTCCGACAAGCTGGCGCAGCGCACGGAAAAGCAGGCCGCGAGCCTGGAAGAAACCGCGGCGGCGCTGGAGCAATTGACCAGCACCGTCCGCACCTCGGCCAACAGCGCCAATCAGGTCAAGCTTGCGGTTGTCGCGACGAAAGTCGACGCCGAGGAATCCGGTGAAGTGGTGCGCAAGGCCGTTTCGGCGATGGGCGAAATCGAGCGTTCGTCGCACCAGATTTCCGAGATTATCGGTGTCATGGACGAAATCGCCTTCCAGACCAATCTTTTGGCGTTGAATGCAGGCATCGAGGCGGCGCGCGCCGGCGATGCCGGCCGGGGATTCGCCGTTGTCGCCCAGGAAGTCCGGGCGCTGGCGCAGCGCTCGACGCTGGCGGCCAAGGAAATCAAGACCCTGATTTCGTCCTCTTCGCAGCAGGTCGCGTCAGGCGCGGGTCTGGTCAACGATACGGGACGGGCGCTTGAGCGGATCGTGACGCAAGTGAGCGAGATTACCCATGCCACCAGCGATATCGCCGCCGCGACCGAGGATCAGGCGCTCGCCCTGAGCCAGGTCAATGCGTCCATAACCCAGATGGACAAGGGCACCCAGCAGAATGCCGCGATGGCCGAAGAAAGCACGGCGGCGAGCCACGCTTTGGCGCAGGAAGCCAATGAACTGGCCCGCTTGATCAACCAGTTCGATCTGGGGGCGGAAGGGGGATCGTCGGCCTCTCGCGCGCCGGCAAAACAGCCGCCGGAGCGCGGCAAGGCCGTGTTGCGCACCATGTCAGCCGGCAATACGGCGCTGGCCGGCCATTTGGAGGCCGCGATCGAGAACGAAAATTGGGAAGAATTCTGACTCGAACGACGGTGTGAGCGATGGCCGATGCGCCTCAAGACGTCAGGCTGATTACCGTTCGTGCCGGATCGCAGGATTTCGGCATCGATATGCTGGCGGTGCGGGAAATCCGGGGGTGGAGCGAACCCACGCCATTGCCGCAGGCCCCATCCTATGTCCGCGGCATGGTGCAGCTGCGCGGTGTGGTTATTCCCGTCATTGACCTGGGCGACCGGCTTGGACTGGGTGCTGCGGCGCCCACGGCAAAGTCGGTCCTGGTCGTGGTGGAGCGCAATGGGCAGCTTGTCGGCCTTTTGGTCGATTCCGTCAGCGATCTTGTGGTGTTGCCCCAGGCCAGCCTGCAGCCCGCGCCGCAACTCCATGGCAACCCCGCAACCGCCTTTGTGGCGGCCACGGTCGCGCTTGAGGGGCGGATTCTCGGGGCCCTGCGCCTGGACAGCGTCATTCCGGACCTGTCGGCCGCCGCGGCGGCCTAAGCCGGCGCCTTCGGGAACATCGGTATTCCGATTGTTAACCATTCTATTTTAGGCTGTCCCCGGAAAATCGGCGATCGGGAAGGGCACATTCGCAAAGGCCTTTCCAGGAGCCGGACAAGAAGGGTCTGCAAGCCGGCATGACGCAACAGCCCCTGAGCGAGACCGTATTCCTTCTGCCCGATGTTTTGGACTTGCGGGCCGCTGGGCCGTTGGCCGGCGACCTGCTGGCGCTGCGCGGCCGCGCGCTATGCCTCGACGCCTCGGGCGTGAAAAGCGTGGGTGCCCTTTGCCTGCAGGTCCTGCTTTCCGCGCGCATGACCTGGGAGGCCGACAAGAAGCCGTTGGTCATTGCCGCCGCTTCGCCCGCTTTCAGCAGCGCCATGCGCCTCTTTGGCGCGCCCATTTTAAGCTAGACGGTAGCCGGTCATGTCCCCAATCAAAACCATTCTGACAGTTGACGACTCCCGCACCATGCGGGACCTGCTGACGTCGACCTTGAGTCAATCCGGCTACAAAGTCGTGCAGGCCGCCGACGGCGTGGAAGGCTTGCAGGCTCTCGCCAATACGAAAGTCGACGCCATCATCACCGATATCAATATGCCGGTGTTGGGCGGTTTTGGCTTTATCGAGAAAGTCCGCAGCGATCCGGAATACCGCGCCATCCCGATTCTGGTCCTGACCACGGAAAATAGCGCGGCGATGAAGGAAAAGGCCCGCAAGGCCGGCGCCACGGGGTGGCTGGTCAAGCCCTTCGACGCCGCCAAATTGACGGACACGCTGCGCCGGGTAGGAGCCTGATTTGTCCGCAGGCGAAGATTCCAATTGCGTCCCGCCCGAGGTCATGGCGGAAATCCGCGCGCAATTCCTTCTGGAATGCGACGAGCATCTCGCCGAGTTCGAAAGCGGTTTGCTGCAACTGCAATCCGGCAATAGCGATTGGGAAATCGTCAATGCGATTTTCCGGGCGGCGCATTCCATCAAGGGCGGCGCCGCGACCTTTGGCATGGATCGGCTGGTCAAATTCGCCCATGACATTGAAAGCATCCTGGCCGCCGCGCGGTCCCAGCGTATCGTGCCGGATGAGAAAACCCTGGCGGTGCTGCTGCGCGCCGGTGACGTGCTCGCCGATTTCGTGCGCGAGGCGCGCGATGGCAGTGCGCCCGACGAGGCGCGCATTGCTTCGTCGGTGCGGGAAATCGCCCTTGCGCCCCTCTTTGCCTCCGCCGCACAGCAGCAAAGCAGCGAGGAGCCGGTATTCCAGCCGGTTGCGGCACCCCGCGATACCGAGCTGCATCAGGATTGGGTGATACGGTTCCGGCCGCATAGGGAATTTTACGCCACCGCAAACGAACCGCTTGTCCTGTTGCGGGAATTGCAGGCTTTTGGCGAAAGCAAGGTGATTCTGGAGGAAGGCGTCATTCCTTGCCTGCAGGATCTCGATCCGACAAGCGCGCAACTAAGCTGGAAGATCCTCCTGAATACCGCACGCACGGAAGCCGATCTTCATTCGGTGTTCGAATTCGTGGAGGATATTTGCGATCTGACCATTCAGCTCCAGGCGGAGGTGAAGGCCGATGCGCCGGTGGAGATTTTGTCCAGCGCGCCGGCTGCAGCCGCGGCGCCGCAACCCAGCATCCGCACCATCCCGGCAAATGCGTCATCGTCCTCCATTCGCGTGGACCTGGAGAAGGTGGACCGGTTGATCAATCTGGTCAGCGAGTTGGTGATCCGCGAAGCGACGCTGGCGGAACGCGTGCTGAATACCGGCTTGGCGGGGGGGCATGCTTCCAGCATTACGGCGGCATTCGATGACCTGCGGCATCTGACGCGCGACCTGCAGGACTATGTGATGGGGATACGCGCGCAACCGGTGAAGGTCGTGTTTCAGCGCATGCCCCGGCTGGTGCGCGAGGTCGAGGACCGCACCGGAAAATCCGTGCATCTTGTTTTCGAGGGGGAAGAAACGGAGATCGACAGAGCCCTGATCGAGGGCCTTACCGACGCCGTCACCCATATGGTCCGCAACGCCATAGATCACGGTATCGAGAAGCCCGAGCACAGGCTCGCCGCCGGCAAACCGGCCCAGGCCGTTGTACGGCTCGGCGCCGCGCATCGCGGAGGGCGGGTGGTTATCGAAATAAGCGATGACGGCGCGGGTATCGATCGCGACAAGGTGCGCGCCCTGGCGGTTTCGCGGGGCCTGATCGCGTCCGGCGACAGTTTAACGCCTGAAGAGATAGACAATTTGATCTTCGAGCCCGGACTTTCGACGGCCGAAAAGGTCACCGATCTTTCCGGGCGCGGCGTGGGCATGGACGTGGTCCGGCGCAGCGTTCAGGCGCTGGGAGGGCGGATCGCCGTGACCTCCACACCCGGTGCCGGCACGCTGTTTGCGCTCAGCCTGCCGCTCACCTTGGCCGTCATGGACGGCATGATGGCTACCGTCTGCGGCCAGAGATTGATCGTGCCGCTGACCGCCCTTCTGGAAACCATTCAGGTGCGGGAAAGCAATGTTCGAAGGCTGGGCACCGCCACCAGTCTTTTGACGGTGCATGGCAAGCAGGTGCCGATGATCGATCTGGGGCACATGCTGGGCTACAGTTCCAAGCGGGATTTGCAAGCCTCCTGCGTGGCCATGCTGGTCGAGGACGATTCCGGAGAAAAGCTCGCCTTGCTGGTGGACGATATTCCCGAACAGCGCCAGATCGTCATAAAGAGCATAGAGGCCAACTATCGCCGGGTGGCGGGTATCGCCGCCGCGACCATTCTGGGGAATGGCGCGGTTGCCCTCATTCTGGACATCAATGCGCTCACCGCATCCCGCAAGACGCCGCAACTTCCCGATGCAGGAGTGAAGCTTCGTGCATAGCGCCGCAAGCAGTTCTTTGTGCAGCGCGGGCCCGGTGCCGCGCGAGGCCCTGGTCTGCCGCGTGCGGGACCAGGAATTCTGCATTGACGTCACGCTCGTCAAGGAGATCCGGGGCTGGGCGCCGACGGCGTTGCTGCCCCATGCGCCGTCCTATGTGCGCGGCGTGATCAATCTGCGGGGCACCGTATTGCCGATCGTGGACATGGCGGCCAGGCTGGATTTCCCCGAGACGGTAACCTCCCGTCACAGTGTTGTGATCGTGGTCTGGATCGGCAAAAAGCAGATCGGCCTGCTGGTGGACGCGGTTTGCGACATTGTCGAAGTGGAAGAAGGCAGCCTGCAGCCCACGCCGCAACTGTCCAACGATGCCGTGCAGGCGCTGCTATTGGGTCTGATCAATGCGGGTGATCGGGTGATCGGTCTTCTGGGTCTGGATCAGCTTCTTCCCGAGATCGAAGCGGGTGAACCATGATCGGGCGTCAGGCAAGCCAGCAGAATGGCCAGGGCGAGTCCGTGGACGCGGAATTTCCCTTTTCCGCCGCCGATTTTCTGGACATCGCGCAGATGCTGCGCGCCGATACCGGCATATCGCTGGAACAAGGCAAGATGACCATGGTCTATGCGCGGCTCGCCAAGCGGGTGCGCGTTTCAGGATTCAGCGACTTTCGCAAGTACCGGAAGTTTCTCCAGACGGAGCAGGGGGCCGATGAGCGCCGGCGCATGGCGCGTGCGCTGACCACCAACACCACGTCTTTCTTTCGCGAAGCTTATCATTTCGACCACTTGAAGCAGCATGTGCTGCCTTCGCTGATCGCGGATGCCCGCCGCGGCGGGCGCGTGCGGCTATGGTCGGCGGGATGTTCCAGCGGAGAGGAAGTCTATACCATCGCGCTGGTCCTTCTGTCGCTGGCCCCCGACGCGGTCGATCTGGACATCAAGATTTTGGCGACCGATATCGATACCGATATCCTGCGCAAAGCCAAGGAAGGTCTTTACAATGCGCATGCTCTGGTTCCCGTCGAAGAGGAATTGCGCAAACGCTGGTTTTTGCCGGACGGCGAGACGGACGGCGAAGAACATTGGCGCGTTCATCCGGACTTGCAGCGGCTGGTGACTTTCAAAATGGCCAATCTTGTCGGGACATGGCCCATGAAAGGCCCGTTTCAGGCGATCTTCTGCCGCAACACCGTCATCTATTTCGACGATGAGGTCCGCCGGAAAATCTGGACGCAGATGGCCTCGCTGTTGGAGCCGGGCGGATATCTTTATATCGGCCATTCCGAGCGGATTCCGGTGGAAAATGAGGCATTTTCCTCGGTGGGAATCACGGTGTATCGTAGCCGGGTGGACGCCACGTCATCAGGTTCTGAACCGGATAGGTCCGGTTTGAGGGGATGTTCCGATGCCGGAAGC
>DATEIA010000302.1:0-2128 GCA_035279305.1 Rhizomicrobium sp. | reverse complement strand
CCGGGTCCAGGTCGATGCCCGCGTGATCTGTTCCACCACCCGCGACCTGCGCGCCGAGACCGAGGCCGGGCGCTTCCGCGAGGATCTCTATCACCGGCTCAATGTGGTGCCGGTGCGGGTGCCCTCGCTGGCCGAACGCCGCGACGATATTCCCGTGCTGGTCACCCATTTCATGAAGCGGCTGTCGGCCGCCGGCGGCTTGCCGATGCGCGTCATCGGCGACGATGCCATGGCGATCCTACAGACTCACGGTTGGCCGGGTAACGTCCGTCAGTTGCGCAATATCGTGGAACGGCTGTTGATCCTGGCCAGCGACGATATCACCGAAGCCGTCACCGCCGATCTGTTGCCCACCGATCTCGCCGCGGGCATGGGCGGCACCAAGGGCGGCGATCTGGTGATCTCGCTGCCGCTGCGCGAGGCGCGCGAGATTTTCGAGCGCGACTATCTGATGGCCCAGATCAACCGTTTTGGCGGCAATATCTCGCGCACCGCCGCCTTTATCGGCATGGAGCGTTCGGCCTTGCATCGCAAGCTCAAGTCCCTGGGCGTGGGATCGGCGCAAGCTTTCCCGAATTGAGCGGCGGCCTAGCGACTATTGTGCTCGCCGTTTTACTTCACTCTCCATGGCCGGCCTCCGAGCCGGCCATCCAGGGCTACCGATGCCAATTTTCCAGTAAGTCAACCCAACGTGGATTGTGTTTTTCGATCAGCGCGAGTTTCCAATCCCGTTTCCAACGTTTGAGACTCGTTTCGCGCCGGATGGCGTCGGCATAAAGGGGATATTCTTCGAAATACACCAACCTGTGGACGCCATACTTCTTAACAAAGGAAGAGCCCACACCTTCACGATGCTGCTCCATCCGATGCAGCAGGTCTGATGTAACACCTATGTAAAGCGTACCATTACGTTGGCTTGCGAGAATGTAGACAAAGCCGGAAGGCATACTGCTAGTTTGTGGCTCTGGATGGGCGGGTCAAGCCCGCCCATGGAGAGGTTGGAAATGACGGTCAGCATCCGATGAAAAAATGGTCCGCCAGCCGCACCCCCGCCGGGCGCGTCGCCTATGTCAATGGCCGCTACCTGCCGCACGGACAGGCGGGCGTGCATATCGAAGACCGCGCCCTGCAATTCGGCGACGGCATCTATGAAGTCTTGAATATCCTGGGCGGCCAGACCATCGACGAGGAACCGCATCTGGACCGCATGGAGCGGAGCTTGCGCGAATTGGGCATCGCCATGCCGATGGGCCGCGCGGCGCTCAAGCTTGTCATCCGGGAAATGATCGCGCGCAACCGCATGGCAAATTGTCTTCTCTATCTTCAGGTGACGCGCGGCGCGGTAAAGCGCGACCATGTCCCGCCGGCCGATGGTCCGCGCCCGACCCTGATCATAACCGTGCGAGGCCAGGACGCGGCCGGCTTGGCGCAGCGGCTGGAGCGCGGCATCGCCGTCTCGACCCAGCCCGACATCCGCTGGGGCCGCTGCGATATCAAGACCGTGCAATTGCTGCCCAATCTCCTGGCCAAACAGGCGGCGAAAAAGGCGGGCGCGTACGAGGCCTGGCTGGCCGATGATGACGGTTTTGTCACCGAAGGCGCTTCCACCACCGCCTGGATCGTGGACGGGGCAGGGACGCTGATCACCCGCGATCTCACCAATGCCATCCTGCCCGGCGTCACGCGCAAGATCATGCTGGAAGCCGCCGATGAGGCACAGCTCAAAGTGGAGGAGCGCAAATTCACCGTGGCTGAGGCCCTCAAGGCGCGCGAGGCGTTCCTCTCATCGGCCACCGGAGCGGCGGTGCCGGTTGTGGCCATCGATGGCCACAAAATAGGCGATGGTGCACCCGGGCCGCTCACAAGGCGGATTCGCGACCTCTATGCCGCACGGTCCGCGCCCCAAAAGCGCTGATTCCCGAAAATCCCGGCGAATTTATCTCTTTCGCAATTGCAGCATTCCGCTAAACTGAGTTCCAAGGTGTCGCGTGACCCCCCACGCGGCTGAAACAATGGGCGAACCCATGAGCGATAAACAACAGAACCTTCAGGACACGTTCTTAAATGCGGTCCGCAAGAGCAAAGCCGCCGTCACCATCTTCCTGATCAATGGCGTCAAGCTTCAGGG
>DATEIA010000301.1:0-3808 GCA_035279305.1 Rhizomicrobium sp. | reverse complement strand
CGTGACGAGTTCGCTTCCGGCCTCATAATCCTTCGCGGTGACATATTCGGCATAGGCCGCGTCGATCACCAGCAGCACATCCTTCGGAAGACCGGCATGCAGCCGCGCCATCTCCTCGCGGTTCAGCATCGAGCCCGTGGGATTGTTAGGATTGGCGATATAGACGATCCGGGTCGCGGGGCTAACCGCCGCCAGCATGGCCTCGACATCCACCTTGATGGCGCTGTTGGTGGTCCTTTCCGGCACCATCACCGGCGTGGCGCTGTTGGCGCGGGTGATGATCTCATAGACCAGGAAAGCGTGGCGGCTGAGGACCGCTTCGTCGCCGGGCTGGAGATAGGCATTGGCCAACAGGGTCAGCAATGGACCCGAACCCTCACCGCCCGCCACGATCCGATCCGGATTCAGGCCGTGCACTTCGGCGATCGCCTCGCGCAGCAGGCGCGCGCTGCCGTCGGGATAGAGTTGCAGGTCGTGGGCCGCAGCGGCCAGGGCTGCCATCGCCTTGGGGCTGGGACCGATGGGCGACTCGTTGGCGGACAGCTTGACCACCTTGTCCACCCCGGGAATGGCGGCGCGACCGCCAACATAGAGCGAGACGTCCAGAATGCCGGGCTTGGGCGTGGGGCTCATCGGGCAGGAAGCATTTTAAAAACCGCGGTATTGATAGGGCGGGAAAGCCCCAAAAGCAAAGCAGGGCTGGTATTCCTAAGGCGCTTCGTTGACTTCACCAAGACGCAGCTTTAGCTACGGCTCTTCAAGGATTTGCCGATGACCGAGGCCCCTCGTTTCCTGCGCCCGGTGACCGCGCCATCGGCCAATGTCGGGCTGGCGGTCACCTTCGAGACTCCGCTGCCGCTGGATTGCGGCCGCGCGCTGACGCCCTTCACGGTCGCCTATATCACCTATGGCACGCTCAATGCCGCCAAGAGCAATGCGATTCTGATCTGCCATGCCCTGACCGGCGACCAGTTTGTGGCATCCGACCATCCCATCACCGGCAAGACCGGCTGGTGGACCACCATGATCGGGCCCGGCAAGCCGATCGATACCGACCGCTTCTTTGTGATCTGCGCCAATGTGCTGGGCGGCTGCATGGGCTCGACGGGCCCGGCCGAAATCGATCCGGCGACCGGAAAACCCTATGGCTTGAATTTTCCCCTGGTCACCATCCGCGACATGGTGCGGGCGCAAAAGCGGCTGATCGAGCATCTTGGCATCGAAAAACTGCTGATGGTGATCGGCGGCTCGATGGGCGGCATGCAGGTGCTGCAATGGGCCGCGTCCTATCCGGAATCGGTGCGCGCGGTGGTTCCGATTGCCTGTGCCGCGCGCCATTCGGCGCAGAACATCGCCTTCCACGAAGTCGGCCGCCAGGCGATCATGGCCGATCCGGACTGGAAAGGCGGCGAGTATCAACTGCACGGCACCAAGCCCTCCAAAGGCCTGGCGGTGGCGCGCATGGCCGCGCATATCACGTATGTCTCGGAGATGGCGCTGCAGCGCAAATTCGGCCGCGCCTTGCAGAACCGCGAGGCGCTATCCTTCCAGTTCGCGCCCGATTTTCAAATCGAATCCTATCTCCATCATCAAGGCGCGACGTTCGTGGATCGCTTTGACGCCAACTCCTATCTCTACATCACCCGCGCCATGGATTATTTCGACCTGGCCGGGGAGCATGGCGGGCAACTGTCCGATGTGTTCCGGCTGAATTCGGCGCGTTTCTGCATCATCGCCTTCACCAGCGACTGGCTGTTCCCGCCGGTGGAAAACAAGCGCATCGCCCATGCCCTCAATGCCGTGGCGGCACAGGTGAGCTTTGTCGAGATCAAGAGCGACAAGGGGCACGACGCCTTCCTGCTGGACGAGCCGGAAATGTTCGCCACGGTGCGCGGCTTTCTCAACCATGCGGCCACGGACCTGAAATGACCATCGCGCTGCGTCCCGACCTGGCGGCGATTGCCGCGATGATCCGTCCCGGCGCGCGGGTGCTGGATGTCGGCTGCGGCGACGGCGCCTTGCTGGAGCATCTCAAGACCAAGAATGTGGACGGACGCGGCATCGAGATTTCCCAGGCCAATGTGAATGCCTGCGTGGCGCGCGGCCTGGCGGTGGTGCAAGGCGACGCCGACACCGATCTGGTGGATTATCCGGCCCAGGTGTTCGATGCGGTCATCCTGTCCCAGACCATCCAGGCGACGGAAAAGCCCCGTGCGGTGCTGGAGCATTTGTTGCGCATCGGCCGGCGCACCGCGATTTCACTGCCCAATTTCGGCTATTGGAAAGTGCGCGCCTCGCTGCTCACGGGCGGACGGATGCCGCGCACCAGCGCGCTGGATTATTCCTGGTGGGCGACGCCCAACATCCATCTTTGCACCCTGGCGGATTTCGTCGACCTGACGCGGGAATGCGGCGCCACCATCGTGGAAGCCCATGCCCTCAACAATAACGGCACCACCTCGGCGATGAATCCCAAGACCCTGACGCACGGCTTTTTCGGCCCCAACCTGTTTGCCCAGGGCGGCGTGTTCTTGCTAAAGAAAAACTAATTCGACGCTTTGAGTGCAATCGTGGCGCCCTGGGGCAGGCCCGGTTTGGCGGCGGCGTAAAGCGACTTGGCGGCTTCCACCACATGCACGCCGCCGATGCCGGAAAACAGCCGCGCTCCCACTTTCTCCCAACCGGCGCCCGAGCGTATGACGGTTTCGAAAGGCGGCGCATACAGCGCGCGCGACCAGCGCGTCGATTCGAACTGCCCCTCGGTGAGCAGGCCTTCCAGCTCCATCTTGGAAAAAGGACGGCCATGGCCGAAGGGCGATCTCTGCACCTGGGCCCACAGGCTGGCGCGGTTGGGCGCCACCAGCAGGATGCGCCCTTCCGGCGCCAGCACGCGCCAGATCTGGCGCAAGAGCGCGCGCAGCCCTTCCGACGATTCCAGTCCGTGCACGATCAAGATGCGATCGAAAAACATGTCGGGAAAAGGCAGCGCATCTTCCTCGCATAGCAAGGTTGCGTTCTTGCCATCGGGCCAGCTGAAATTTTCTCCCAAGGGGCCTACGGTTGCAGGCAAGGCGGCGATGGTGCGCTCGGTCCCGGCAAAGGCGCGCAAATAGGGAAGGGCGAAGCCATAGCCCAAGAGCCGGTAGTTGCGCAGATTGGGCCAGATGCCTTGAATCTCGCTCAGGATCGCGCGGCGCGCCATCCGGCCCAGCGGCGTATGATAAAAAGCGGTCAGATCGCGAACATCCTGCGGCATGGGGACAGATTAGGGCCGAAGTTCATTTGTTCAAAGACGCAGCTTTGGTAACCTCGGCATTAAGGAGACACCATGCCCACGAGCGACAAAGTCCAGATCGAGATCATCCCCTGCCTGTCGGACAATTACGCCTATCTGATCAAGTCGGGGGCGCAATGCGCGGTGGTGGACCCTTCGGAGCCGGGGCCGGTTCAGGCGGCCCTGGCCAGGACGGGCTGGAAGCTGACCCATATCCTCAACACCCATCACCATCTGGATCACACCGGCGGCAATCTGGTCCTGAAGGAAGCGACCGGCGCCCAGATCGTGGGGCCGGGCAAGGATGCCGCCCGCATTCCGGGCCTGGAGGTGGGCGTGGACGAAACCACCGGCTGGGAATTTGACGGCCGCAAGGTTCAGGTGCTGGAAGTGCCGGCCCATACCAGGGGCGCCATCACCTTTGTGATCGACGGCAATGCCTTTACCGGCGACACGCTGTTCACCCTGGGCTGCGGGCGGCTGTTCGAAGGCGATCCGCAAATGATGTGGACCAGCCTCAGCAAGCTGATGACC
>DATEIA010000300.1:0-3120 GCA_035279305.1 Rhizomicrobium sp. | reverse complement strand
CTTCTGCCCGGCCAGGAAGTCGGCCAGCGCCAGCGCATTCTCGCAATGCTGCTTCATGCGCAGCTCCAGCGTCTCAAGGCTCTTGAGATGCAGCCAGGCATTGAAGGGGCTCAGCGTGGGCCCGGTGTTGCGCAGATACTGCTGCAGATTTTCATCCAGGAAATCCTGATGGCATAGGATGGCGCCGCCCATCGCGCGGCCCTGGCCGTCGATGAATTTGGTGGAGGAATGCACCACGATATGGGCGCCGAACTCCATCGGCCGCTGCAGGGCCGGGGTGGCGAAGGCATTGTCCACCACCAGCCGCGCGCCATTTGCGTCGGCGATCTTGGCCACCGCCGCGATGTCCACGATGGCAAGCGTGGGATTGGAGGGGGTCTCCAGGAAGAGCATTTTGGTCTGTGGCCGCATGGCGGCCTTCCAGGCGCCCAAGTCGCTGCCTTCGACAAAGCTACAGGCGATGCCGAAACGCGGCAGCACGGTTTCCAGCACATAGCGGCAGGAGCCGAACAGGGCATTGGCGGACACCACATGGTCGCCGGTCTTGAGGCTGCCCAGGAACACGGCGCTGACGGCGGCCATGCCGGTGGCGGTAGCGCGTGCCGCCGGCGCGCCTTCCAAGAGCGCCATGCGCTCCTCGAACATGGCGACGGTGGGGTTGGCCAGACGGCTGTATTGGTAGCCGGGACTCTCGCCCTTGAAGCGCGCTTCGGCTTCCTCGGCCGCTTCATAGGCATAGCCGGCGGTGAAGATCAGCGGCTCGCAGGTTTCCTGGAAGTGGGAACGGACCTGCCCGCCGCGCACCGCCTGGGTGCGCCTGCGCCATTTGCCCGGTTTTTTGTTGGTAGCCATTAACGTCTTGTCCCTTAAGGCTGTTTTTGTGGCCCCGTTGCCCCCTATGGGTCAAGCACATAAGCTTTATGCGGGATTCGCGGGTCTGAAGACGCCCTATGAAACGGCTGTTTCTGCTTAGGCATGCCAAGGCGATGCCGGCTGAATCCGGTGTCGAGGATTTCGACCGTACCCTGATGCTCAGTGGCATGCAGGACGGCGGCGTCCTGGCGCGCTATCTGCGCAAAAGCGGCTATGGCCTGGACCTGATCCTGTGTTCGGCCTCCGCCCGCACCAGCCAGACCGCCGAGCTGGTGCTGCACGAGCTGGAATGCGAGATCGAATATCGCGACAATCTCTATCTGGCGGAGCCGCCCAAGATACTCGCGGCGGTGCGCGCCGCGCCGGCTTCGGTCTCCAGTCTGATGATTGTCGGGCACAATCCGGGATTGGAAGCTTGCGCCGCGCTTCTGGCGCGCGAGCCGGTCCGGCGCAAGGAGCGGGCGCGGCACGAGGCGCTGGAAGAAAAATTTCCCACCTGCGCCCTGGCCGTGCTGGATTTCGATGTCGGGCGCTGGCGCGACGTGGTGCAAGGCGCGGGAAAGCTGGTGGAATTCGTGCGCCCCAAAGATCTGTAGACGGATTTGTAAGCGACGCCTAAACACGTCTCCCGCAAACTGAATAAAATTGCACACACGCGTCAAACTTTCGCCCGTCTTTGCCTCTAGGATTACGGTATGGATGGGCATGTCGAAAAAGTCATGCGGTGCCGCAAATGCTATCGCAGCGGCATGGTGACGTGGGAGATGGCGCCCACGGGCGGCAAGGTCCTGGTTGCCTTGCCGGAAGGGTTTCACCGCCGCCCGCGCATCCCGCTGAATCTGCCGCCCGAGATCGTCTGCGATTGCGGCACGGTGCAGCCGAACTGACCCGAATCTAAGCCGGATCCGAGCGCGATTGAATCGAACGCGCCTGTTTGCGGGTTGCCAGCCGCTTCCAGCCAAAGCCGATCTCAGGCGTCAATTCACCCAGCAGCCGCGTGGTGCGGGTGGCGACGCGGCGCCCGCCCATGGCTTCGTAAAAGAAACAGGCATTGTTGTGGGCGTGGGCCCAGATCAGGCAGGATCTTAGCTTGCGGTCCTTGAAAGCCTCGAAGGCGCCGGCCAGCAAAGCGCGTCCCGCGCCGCGGCCCAGAAAGGCCGGATCCACATACAGGGTATAGACTTCGCCGTCGTAACCGCAGCCGCCGTCGCGCGCCTTGCCCAAGCTGCAAAGTCCGACGGCGCCGAACCGCGCGTCTTCGGCCACCAGCACGGTGCCGGAATTTCTCCCCATGCCCCGGATGGTCGCCTGCCAGCGCGCGGTGTGGGTGCGAAGCGACATGGCGCCCAGAAGCGCGTGGGAAATCACGCCCGCATAGGTGTCTTGCCAGGATGCGATATAGATGCGCGCGAGGTCTGCGGCATCTTCAGGCCGCGCCGTGCGAACACTCAGCGCGAGGTCGTCCATAACCGTCAGCGTGATGCAAAGACGAACGCCTCGCAAGAGTCATTTCGCGGTTACTGCAAAATTTTATGACTTGATGTTTCGGTTCTAGCCTAGGACCGGCTTTTCCTGAACGCGGGCCAGGAATTTGGCGCTTTGCTCTCCGCCTTGTCCGTAATGTTTCGCCGTCGGCCAGTCGCAGATTTCCGCGAAATGCGCGGCGATATCGTCGGCACTGGCATGGGTGCCAAGGTTGACGCCATCGCTCTCCACCAGTTGGGCGGCGGCGAAAACACCGGCCGCTGCGGTGAGAATCATCCCGGTCGGCGCCTCGTCCGATGCCAGATAGGCGACGGCGGGAGAGACAAATTCGGGCTTGAGCATTTCCAATAGAGCCGGCGGCATCAGGGCTTCGGTCATGCGGGTCGCCGCCACCGGGCATATCGCATTGACCCGGATATTGTCCTTGGCGCCTTCCAGCTTGAGCGAATTCATGAAGCCGATCACGGACAATTTGGCGGCGCCGTAATTGGTCTGGCCGAAATTGCCGTACAGGCCGGTGGAGGAGGTGGTGACCACGATACGGCCATAACCTTGGCTTTTCATGATCTCCCACACCGCCTTGCAAGGCTTGACCGTGCCCATCAGGTGCACGTCCACCACGGCGGAGAAGTCCTTCAGCTCCATCTTGCCGAAACTCCTGTCGCGCAGGATGCCGGCATTGGCGATCAGCACGTCGATGCGGCCCCATTTGTCCATGGTCTGCTTGACCAGATGCGCCACGCCGGCATCGTCGCTGACCGA
>DATEIA010000299.1:0-9033 GCA_035279305.1 Rhizomicrobium sp. | reverse complement strand
TACGCGCCGTATTGATGGCGGTGCGCTTGGCGGTGGTGCGGACGCGCTTCTTGGCGGAGGCGATATTGGGCATAGGCAGTCCTTCGGCGGAAAAGAGGGGCGCGTATAGCCTCGGACGGGCCCGGGGTCAACAAAAAGGGGTGTTTTTCCCTACTCGTCCTTGAACCCGGGCTTCCGCTTCTCGGCAAAGGCCGCCATGCCTTCTTTCTGGTCGGCTGTGGCGAACATGGCGTGGAACAGCCGGCGCTCGAAATGCAGGCCCTCTGCCAGGCTGGTTTCCAGCGCCCGGTTCACCGCTTCCTTAACCATCTGGGCGGCGGGCGAGGATTGGGCGGCGATCTTCTGGGCCGCCTTCAGGGCTTCCGACATCAGCATGTCCGCCGGCACCACGCGCGCCGCCAGGCCGCAGCTTTCCGCTTCGGCGGCATCCATGATGCGCCCGGTAAGGCAGAGATCCATGGTCTTGGACTTGCCGATAATGCGGGTAAGGCGCTGGCTTCCGCCCAGCCCCGGCATGATGCCCAAGGTGATTTCCGGTTGTCCGAATTTGGCGGTGTCGGCGGCGATCACAAAATCGCAGGCCAAGGCCAGTTCGCATCCCCCGCCCAAGGCATGGCCCGCCACCGCCGCGATGATGGGCTTTTTGATGCGGGCGATGCGGTCGAACTGCTCGCCGAACAGATTTTCCCGGTACATCTGGGAATAGGTCTTGGGCAGCATTTCCTTGATGTCGGCGCCGGCCGCGAAAGCGCGCTCACTGCCGGTGACGATCATGCAGCGGACTTCGCTGCCGCGATCCCAGGCTTCCAGTGTCTCGGCCAGTTCGTTGAGCAGGGCGGTGTTCAACGCATTGAGCGCATCGGGACGGTTCAGAGTGGCAATGCCGACGGCGCCGGTCACCTCTGTTTTAATATTTTGATAGCTCATAACCGGCGCCTCATTTTCATGCCCCCCTCTGTCACAACTCGGGTCGGCTTCGCCGACACCTCGTTGCGACATCTCCCCCCACCGATGGCTTCGCCATGCGGGGGGAGAAAGTCTGTGTATGTCTCACGTTTGGCATTTGGGACAATAGAAGGTGGAACGGCCCGCTTGGACAATGCGCTTGACGGTGCCCTTACAGGTCTTTTTATGGCCTATCGCTTCGCTATTTGAGGCCGGAAGCTTACAGGGCTTGCCCTCGCGGCCATAGACCAGGAAATGGTGCTGGAAATTGCCGGGATCGCCGGTGGCCTGGGCGTGATCGCGCAAGGTCGAGCCCCCGGCGGCGATGGCATCCTTGAGCACTTTTTTGATCGCCGCTGTCAATGGCGGCAAGCGGGCCTTCTTGATGGTGCCCGCCAGCCGCTTGGGCGAAATGCGCGCGCGGAACAGGGCCTCGCAGACATAGATATTGCCCAGGCCCGCGATCAGTCTCTGGTCCAGCAGCGCCGATTTTATGGGCGTTTTCTTTCCGTCCAGTGCTTTGGCCAGATAGGCGGTGTTGAAGCCGGACGACAAGGGCTCGACGCCCATATCCTTAAAAAGTTTGTCCTCTTCCAGCCTTTCGGTATTCACCAGGGTCATCAATCCAAAGCGGCGATGATCGTTGAAGACGATGCGGGCGGGCGCGTCGGTCTCAAACACCACATGATCATGCTTGCCGCTGCCGGCGCCTTCGGGCGCCTTGTCATAGACATAGCGGCCGATGCGGCGCTGTTTGCCTTGGGTGTAGACGCTCATGCGGCCGGACATGCCCAGATGGATCACCAGACTCTCGCCGCTGTCGAGATCGGCCAGGATATATTTGGCCCGCCGCCGCAGCCCCGTGACCTTGCGGCCTTTGGTGCGGACCACAAAGTCCGCCGGGAAGGGCAGGCGCAGATCGCCGCGCCGCGTCACCACTTCGGTCAGGCAAAAACCTTCCAGGACAGGCTGCAGCCCCAGGCGCACGGTTTCGACTTCGGGAAGTTCGGGCATGGTTCTTATTAAACAGTCGCAGATGGCCGTTGTAGCCTATGCCTCGCAGGGCGGCTATGTTCCGGCCATGACGGAAAAGACCGCCAGTTTCGGATTTCGCGAGGTGCCGGAGGAGGACAAGGAAGGCCTGGTCAAACAGGTCTTTTCCTCGGTGGCGGCGCGCTACGACCTGATGAACGATCTGATGAGCGCCGGCGTGCATCGTATCTGGAAGGACGCGATGGTGGAGTGGCTCAATCCCCAGCCCGGCTGGAAAAGCCTGGATGTGGCGGGCGGCACCGGCGACATCGCGTTCCGCATCGTGGAAATGGCCCGCAGCCGGGGCGGAGAAGCGGCGGTTACCGTCTGCGACATCAATGCCCAGATGCTGGGCGAGGGCGTGCGCCGCGCCGAAGAGAAAAAAGAGACGGCCATCGCATGGGTCTGCGGCAACGCGCAAAGCCTGCCTTTTCCCGATGCGAGTTTCGATGCCTATACCATCGCTTTCGGCATCCGCAACGTCACCCATATCGATCAAGCCTTGGCCGAGGCGCGCCGTGTCTTAAAGCCGGGCGGACGTTTTCTCTGTCTGGAATTTTCCAAACTCGAAGTGCCGGGGCTGGACACTTTATACGATGCTTATTCCTTTAAGCTGCTGCCCAAGATCGGCGGCGTGGTGGCGCAGGATGAGGAGTCCTACCGTTATCTCGCCGAAAGCATCCGCCGCTTCCCGCCCCAGGCCAAATTCGCCCAGATGATCGGCGAAGCAGGGCTGGAACAGGTGAAGGTACGAAATCTTTCCGGCGGCATCGCCGCCCTGCATTCGGCCTGGCGCCTGTAGATGAGCGCCGTCTCCAGTTCCTTGCGTCTTTTGAATGCCGTTTGGCTGCTGGCTGGGCCGGCGCACGCCTTGCGGGCCGGAAAGCCCGATGCCGGTGCGCGGCTGGGCCGGGCGCTGGAGCGGTTGGGCCCTGCCTATATCAAGCTGGGCCAGATGCTGGCGACAAGGCCCGACATTGTCGGGGCCGAGATCGCCGGGGCGCTGGAACATCTCCAGGACCGGCTGCCGCCTTTTTCGGACATCGAGGCGCGGGCCGAGATCACGCGCGCCTTCGGCAAGCCGGTGGAGGCGCTTTTCTCCAGCTTCGGCGGCGCCTTGGCGGCGGCCTCCATCGCCCAGGTACATCGCGCCCAGACCAGCGATAGCCCGCCGGTCCGGGTCGCGGTGAAGGTTTTGCGCCCCAAGGTGCGCGAGCAATTCGCCCGCGATCTGGAAGCGCTGGCCTTTTTTGCCGGCCTCGCCGAACGTTTTTCCGCCGAGGCGCGCAGGCTGCGCTTCAGCGCGGTGGTGGCGACCCTGGCGGAGTCGGTGGCGCTGGAGCTGGATCTGCGCATGGAAGCTGCTGCCGCCGGCGAACTTTATGAGCGCACGCGCGGGGAAGCGGAATTCCGCGTGCCGCATATCGACTGGACCCGCACCGCCGCCAGCATATTGACCAGCGAATGGATCGACGGCGTGTCGGTGCGCGACACCGCGGCGATCGCGGCTGCCGGCCGCGATCCCAAGCAGGTGGCGGTGCTGGTGATGCGCAGTTTCCTCACCCAGGCGCTGCGCGACGGCTTCTTCCATGCCGACATGCATCCCGGAAACCTGTTCATCGATGCCCAGGGCAGGCTGGCGGCGGTAGATTTCGGCATCATGGGGCGGCTGGATGCGAGCATGCGCCGCTTCATGGCCGGGACCTTGGCGGGATTTCTGCAGCGCGATTATCGCAAAGTGGCGGAACTGCATTTCGAGGTTGCCTTCGTGCCGCCGCAGCACTCGTTGGAGACTTTTGCGCAAGCCTTGCGCGCCATTGGCGAGCCGATTTTCGGGCGCAGCGCGCGGGATGTCTCCATCGCCCGCCTGCTGGGGCAGTTGTTCGAAACCACCCGCCGCTTCGACATGCAGGCCCAGCCGCAACTGGTGCTGCTGCAAAAGACCATGGTGGTGGTGGAAGGGGTGTGCCGGGGGCTCGATCCGGATTTCGACATCTGGCAGGCGGCGCGGCCGGTGGCGGAAAGATGGGTGAGCGAGAATATCGGCCCGGAAGCCGCCTTCAACCGCGCCAGCGAAACCCTGGGTGCCTTGGGCAAACTGGCCCAGGACCTGCCGCAACTGGTCAAGAATGCGGAAGAATTGTCCCAGATGGTGGCGGAAGGCGGGGTGCGGCTGCATCCCGATACCGCGATCCAGATCGCGGCGGAACAGGAACGGCGATCCCGGCCGACACGTGTGGCCTTGATTGCCGTTTTAGGCGTGATCGCCCTGGTTCTGGTCTTGGTGTTGCAGCGCTTTGTTTGAAAGCAACGCGAAACGCGCCGTGAGCGATACCGCCGCCACCAACAGGCCAAAGGCCAGTCCCAGCCAGATGCCGAAGCCCCGCATGTGGAACCCGTAAGCCAGCACCAGCCCCATCGGCGCGCCGGCCAGCCAATAGGACGCGCCCGCCAGCCACATCGGGCCATGCGCGTCCTTCAAGCCGCGCAAGCTCATGGAGGCGGTGACCTGGATGCCATCGACCAGCTGGAACGCGGCGGCGACATGCAGAAAGCTCACCGCCAGCAGCAACACATCGGCATTAGAAGGGATATCGGGCAGCCACAGCGTGGCGATCGGCCGGGGCCAAAGCAGCAACACCAGCGCGGTGAGGCACATGAAGGCCGCACCCATGCCGATGGCGGTGAAGCCGGCCCGCCGCGCCGCCCGTTGATCGCCCGCGCCAGCGGCAAGTCCTACCCGCACCGTCGCCGCCAGGCCGATGCCCAGCGGAATCATGAAGGTAAGGGAAGGAATGGTGATGGCGATCTGATGCGCCGCCAGCGATGCCAGTCCGAATGTGCCCATCACCAGGGCGGCGCCATTGAACAGCGCCACCTCGAACACCATGGTAATGCCGATGGGCAGCCCCAGGCGGAACAGTTCGGCGAAGCTCTTCCATTTGGGATACGCAAAGCGATGCAGGATGCGATAGCGCTTCAGCGCGGGCAGGGCCAAGCAGATCGCCAGCATCGCGGCAAAGCTGAAAATGTTGGAGCTGGCGCTGGCCAGTCCCGCCCCGAACAGGCCCAGGCGCGGAAAGCCGAAATGGCCGAAGATCAGGGCATAGTCGAAAGCCGCATTCCACAGAATGGCCAGCGCCATTACCACCAGCGGCGGGGTGGCGCGCGACAAAGCCGTGGAAAAGCTGCGCAGCACCTGGAAGGCCAGGGCAAAGGGCAGACCCCAGGCCAGGCCGGCCATGAATTGCGCGGCACCCGCCGCCAGATCCGGCTGTTGACCGAAGGCGAGCAGGATGGGGCGGGTGAAGATCAACACCGCCAGCAGCGGCAACGACACCAACCCCACCGACCATAGTCCCATGCGCACGGCGATCCGGACCTCATGCCGGTCGCGCGCTTTCCCGCTGACGCTGTAGCGGCCCTGGACATGGGCGATCACCGGCGACACCGCCATGGGCATGCCGCTGCCCAGCAGCCAAATCAGGAAATAGACGGTGTTGCCCAGCGCGCCGGCGGCCAAGGCCTCCTTGCTGTAATGGCCCAGCATCACTGTGTCGGTGGCCAGGATGATCATCTGCGCCAGTTGGGTGGCCGCCAGCGGAACGCCCAAGCGCAGCAGCTCGCGCCCCTCCAGCAACCAGGCATGATGGCGGCCTGCGGGGATCCGCGGTCCGGGATTTGACGTCGCGTCCGTCATGGTGCGGGTGCTTAGCATGGGAGCGCGACGGGCGCGCCTGCCCGCGCTATAAATAGCCATGCAGCCCTGGAACATCGCCCATCGCGGCGGCGCGGCCCTGGTGCCGGAGAATACGCTTATCGCCTTCGCGGACGCGATGGCGCGCGGCTGCGACGGCGCGGAGCTGGATGTGCAACTGACAAGCGACGGCATCGTGGTGGTGCATCACGATTTCCGGTTGAAGGCGGGCTTGGCGCGCAAGAATGGCGTTTGGCTGACGGAGCCAGGACCAAGGATCAAGGATCTGCCGCTGGAAGCGTTGCGGCAGTTCGATGTCGGTACGGCACAGAAGGGGAGCAGCTATGCGCAAGCCCATCCTTTGTTGAAGCCGGTGAATGCTTCTGTGCCGACCCTGAAAGACGTGGCCGCGCTGGCCGTTGCACGGCGCTTTATGCTGTTCGTCGAATTGAAATGCGACATGAGCGAGGACAGCGCCGATCCGGTGGCGCTGGCCGATGCTGCTTTCAAGGTGACGGGTGACCGGGCAATCTATGTCGGTTTCGACTGGCGGGCCCTGGCGCGGATTCGCCAGCTTGGCGGACAATGCTGGTTCACCACCGACAGATTGTCAGGCGATGCCGGGCCGGTGATTGATGCCATCGTTGGTGCCGGCGGGCAGGGCTGGTTTCCCAGTTTCCCCGATGCCACGCCGGAGAATGTCGCCTATGCGCGTCAGCGCGGCCTGAAGGTCGGCGCCTGGACCGTGAACGATCCCGCCGACATGCGGCGCGTGATCGGATTGGATGCGATCTGCACTGATAGGCCGGATATCTTTTCATCGCTCGTTGATGGCACTGAACCATGCCGACATCCATCCAAGCCTGATGGATAACGGTTCACGGATGCGCGCCAACGAGCAAATATAGGACATTGGGCTGGAAAGCTGGACTTGCTGTGTTCAGATCATTTTGGCTGATCGTTATGGTCTTATATTCGATCTGGGCAGCATCCAATGCAGATGTTAATTCATTTGGTATTATCGCAGTGGTTCCTTCGACAATTGCGACAAACACCCCTTTGTCCGGTTTAGTCCAATTCAATACCCTGGCCACGTTCCATTGTGCTCCAACCAAAATGGAGGCCATGTCATCCCCCAGATCTTTTCCTTCCGAATCCATAAGCCTGGAGACGACAGCGATAGGGAAATGTGCTTTGCCAGACAGAGCCATTGTCATTTTGCTCGATTGTTCCCCTGACAATCGGCGAGGGGCGACTCGTGCCTCCAATTTCAGGCGCTCTATTCGTTCAGATTCCGCTCTCTTAGTTGCTTCTGCAGCGCGCGTATTGGCTTCAGCGGTTTTAATCCTTAACTCTCCAACCTCCCTTTCCGAGGCTTGTCGCAACTCGTCCCAATGCGCTTCTTTTACGTTCGACATCCGGCTAATCAGAAACGTTGAAACTACACCTACGATTAGACTTCCTAGGAGGAATCCGTTTGCCCAGTTGGAAACGGTGGAAGCTATTTCGAGTGATGGCCACATGCGCTTATTTCCGCGGGCTCTGTTGTCCGTAATTTGAATTGTCTTAATGTCAGGTTTTGTTGGCATACACTTCGTGGTGGGGTGATAGCGATTACAGTCCCTCAAACAGCGCCGTGGACAGATAGCGCTCCGCGAAAGACGGGATGACGGCGACAATGGTCTTGCCCGCATTTTCCGGCCGCGCCCCCACTTCCAACGCGGCGGCGATCGCCGCGCCGGATGAGATTCCCACCGGAATACCTTCCTCCCGCGCCGTGCGGCGGGCGGTTTCCAGCGCGGTTTCGTTGGAAATGGTGATCACTTCATCGATCACCTTACGGTCCAGGATGGCGGGCACGAAGCCCGCGCCGATGCCCTGAATTTTGTGCGGGCCCGGCGCGCCACCCGACAGGACGGGAGAATCTTCCGGCTCCAGCGCGATCATCTGGACCGACGGTTTTTTGGCCTTCAGCACCTGGCCTACGCCGGTGATGGTGCCGCCGGTGCCCACGCCCGAAATCACGATGTCGACCTTGCCATTGGTGTCGTTCCAGATTTCCTCCGCCGTGGTCTGACGATGGATTTCCGGATTGGCGGGATTTTCGAACTGTTGCGGAATCACCGCGCCGGGATGGGTCGCCACCAGTTCATGGGCGCGGGCAATGGCGCCCTTCATGCCCTTGGCGGCTTCGGTCAGCTCGATCTGCGCCCCCAGGATCATCAGCATCTTGCGCCGTTCCAAGGACATGGATTCCGGCATCACCAGGATCAGTTTGTAACCCTTGGCGGCGGCGACAAAGGCCAGCGCGATTCCGGTGTTGCCGCTGGTCGGCTCGATCAACACGGTCTTGCCGGGGGAGATGATGCCCTGCTGTTCCATCGCCTCGATCATGTGGACGCCGATGCGGTCTTTCACCGACGAAAGCGGATTGAAGAATTCCAGCTTGAGCAGGATGTCGGCCTTGGCCCCGGCCGCCTTGGGCATGCGGTGCAGGCGGACCAGCGGCGTGTCGCCGATGGTCTGGGTGATGGAGTCGTAAATGCGCCCGCGTCCGGCTTTGCCCTGTTCCATGAGTCTCAAGCTCCACTAAATGGTGAAATCGGCGCTATTCTCCGCCCCGGCTTCGACACCGGCATGACGGGCGCGCTGGCAGAGATCCTCGATCGAAACGGAGTCCAGCCTTGCCATCAGCTCGTCCTGCAAGGTGACGACGAAAGGCGCGACAAGGCGCTGGCCCAGGTCGGAACGGGGGGTAAGCTTTTCCTCGTCATCCTCGATCGATTCGGCCACCCGCACCACATCGCCCACCGAAATGCGCCGCCGCTCCCGCGCCAGCCGGTAGCCGCCGCGCGGGCCCCGCACACCCTTGAGGATTCCGGCCCGCACCAGCTGCTGCATCACCTGTTCCAGATAGCGCTGCGGCACGCCCTGGCGGGCGGTGATTTCCTTGGCCTGGACCGGCTCGGGCCGCGCATTGAAGGCGATGTCGATCACCGCTTCCAGGGCCAATAAAGTCTTGCGCGACAGTTTCAGCATCAGGCTTTTACCTTCATGCCGGTCGAACCGAAACCGCCGGCGCCGCGCGCGCTGTCGCTGAGGCTTTGCACTTCCACCAGCTCGGCCTGTTCGTGGCGGGCGATCACCATCTGGGCGATCTTCATGCCGCGCGTGATCTTGAAGACGGTGTCGCCGTGATTGATCAGGATCGCCTTGATCTCGCCGCGATAGTCGCTGTCGATGGTGCCGGGCGAATTCAGGCAGGTGATGCCGTGATTGAGCGCCAGGCCGGAACGCGGCCGCACCTGGGCTTCGGCGCCCAGCGGCAATTCGATGGCAATGCCGGTGGGCACCGCCAG
>DATEIA010000298.1:0-4266 GCA_035279305.1 Rhizomicrobium sp. | reverse complement strand
TTGAAGATCATCGACGTCTTCATCTGCAAGCTGCGCAAGAAGCTGGCCGCCGCCACCGAAGGCGCCAATTATATTGAGACCGTCTGGGGCCGCGGCTATGTGCTGCGCGATCCCAATGGCGAAGAGATTATCCAGGTTGCGTAAGCGCCCGGATAGATAGACGCAAAAAAGGGCGCCCCTGCGGCGCCCTTTTTATTTCCGGGTGCAGCTCAGCAGCCTGTTGTCCAGGCTGGAGCCGATCAGCAGGCGGTCTGCCGCCGCGACGGCCACGCTGGCGCCCGCCAATTGCGATCCGTCATCACCGTAAATTTGTTCCTTGGCCCGCGGCACGCCGCTGACCAGGTTGACGCGCAAAATCTGGGACGCCGCGCGCTTGCCGGGACCGGCGGCCGCCGCGCGCCATTCCAGCAGATCGGCATGGCCCGCCACCAGCATCTGTCCCTGGGCATCGAGGCTGAGCTTCTCTGGCCCGGTGGAAAGATTGAGCGTGTCGTCTTCGGTCAATTGGCCGGTAAAGGGCTCGCGCGTGAAACTGGTCAAGGACCGGCTGAGCAACCCGCCCACGATCAGGCGCTCCCCCTTCGGGGTCAGCAACAGGCTGCGGGTGCCGTAAAGCCCGTCGGCGACCTGGCTGAAGCTGGTGCCGTTGAAATACAGCACATTGCCGCCGGGAATTATGCCGTAGGTCTGCAGCCCATGGATCAGCGGATTTTTGCCCGCCGTGCCGTTGGCGACATAGAATTGATCGGGACCGGCGACAGCCACATCCTGAGGGTCGCTCATCAATCCGCCCGCGATGGTGCCCTGCGCCACCAAGGCGGGATTGGCGCCCGCATCCTGGACTGCAAAAGAGTCGATGCTGAAGCGTCCGCCGGCCCGGCGGTTGACCGCGAACAGCAGCAGGCGGCCGGGCATGCGATAAAGACCGATGCCGCGCGGATGAAAATCCTTCGGTCCACCTGTCAGTTTGACCGGACGACCGCCCGCCAGCGGCATCGCATAAATTCCGTCCTGGGGGCCGGGACCGCGCGCATTGCCCACCGAAAGAAACACCGTGCCATCCGCGACTTCCATATCCTGAACGCCGGGCAGGCTGGCGACGACCTGGCAGGTGCCGGAAAAGCCCGGTTTCACGCTGGAAAACACGCCATTGACCCAAATACCGCGCGCCAAGGCGCTGATCGCTGCCACAATCACCAAAGCGGCCAGGGCGCGGCCCGGCCTGCGCGGACGGCCCAATCTCATAGGGCCCAACTTCACAGCATTGTGTCCGCGAATTGCAGCGAAGCCAGCCGCGCATAAAGCCCGCCACCCGCCACCAGTTCGGCGTGATTGCCTTCGGCCACCACACGGCCTTCCTCCATCACCACAATCCGCGCCAACCGCTGGATGGTGGAGAAGCGGTGGGCAATCACCAAGGTGGTGCGGCCGACCATCAGGTTCGCCAGCGCGGTCTGCACCAGGCGTTCATTCTCCGCATCCAGGGCCGAGGTCGCTTCGTCGAGCAACAGAAGCGGGGCGTCGCGCAGAATGGCACGCGCGATCGCCAGCCGCTGGCGCTGTCCGCCCGAAAGTGTCACCCCGCGCTCGCCCACCAGCGTGTCGAAACCCTGGGGCAGCTTTTCGATGAACTCCGTGGCGGCGGCGGCATCGGCGGCGGCGCGGATCTGGTCTTCGCGCGCCTCCTGGCGGCCATAGCGGATATTGTCGGCGATGCTGCCGGAAAAGATCACCGGCTCTTGCGACACCACCGCGATTTTCTGGCGCAATGCGACGGGATCGAGTTGGGTGATGTCGATGCCGTCAAAACGGATTTGACCCGCTTGGGCCTCGAAAAAGCGCAGCATCAATTGAAAGACGGTGGATTTTCCCGCCCCGCTGGGCCCAACCAGCGCCACGGCTTCGCCGCTGGCCACTTTCAGCGAGAACCCATTCAAGGCTTTGAAATCCGGCCTGGTGGGATAGCGGAAGGTCACGTCCTGGAACCAAACCGCGCCGCCGCAGCGGGCGGGCAATTGCAGCGGCCGGGCGGGCGGGCGGATGGCGGGCACTTCGTGCAGCAATTCCATCAATCTTTCGGTGGCGCCCGCGGCGCGCTGCAAATCGCCCCACACTTCGCTCAGGGCGCCGACGCCACCGCCGGTCAGGAAACCGTAAAAGATGAAAGCCACCAGCTGACCCGCCGAAACGCGTCCGCCGATGAAATCATGCAGCCCGATCAGCCCCACAGTGGCCAAACCGGCAAAGGCGGTGAAAATCGCAACCGCCGTGAGGATGGCGCGCGCCAGGGTCCGGCCCTTGGCGAAAACAAAGGCGCACTCCACCGCATCCCCGAACGCGCCGCGCTCATAGGCTTCCTGGGTGAAAGCCTGCACGGTGGGAACCGCGTTCAAAGTCTCGCTGGCGCGCGCAGAGGTGTCGGCGAGGGAATCCTGGCTCTGACGCGAGAGTTTTCGTACCCAGCGCCCGAACAAAAGCAGCGGCAGCATCACCAGCACCACCGCCGCCACCACCAGCAAAGTCAGCTTCACGCTGGTGACGAACATCAGCACCAGCCCACCGGTCAGGGTCACCAGATTGCGCAAGGCCAATGAGACCGAGGAACCCACCACCGTCTGGATCAGGGTTGTGTCGGCGGTCATGCGCGACAACACTTCGCCAGTGCGGGTGACTTCGAAGAATTGGGGCGACAGGCCCAGGACATTGTCGAACACGGCCTTGCGGACATCGGCCACCACCCGCTCGCCCAGCCAAGTCACGGCATAGAAGCGAATCGCCGCCGCCAGCCCCAGCACCGCCGCCGCCGCCACAAAGGCGGCATAGAAACCCGACAAGGCATGGGCCTCGGCCTGCGAAAGCCCCTGCGCATCGATCAGACCCCGGGCAAACTGGGGCAGCATCAGGGTGGCCGAGGACGAGGCGATCAGGGCCAGGACGGCCACCAGGATCCGCCCCCGGTAAGGCCTCAAGAAAGGCAGGATCCCTTTAAGGGGCGCCAAGGACTTGGCTTTGGGCCTGCCCGCCGCGATGCGGGCGGTTTCGCTGGTAAAACTACTGTCTCCCCTCGCCAAACCGGGCCGCCTTTTTGTTAACCCCGGGCTGTATATAGGGGCCGCTGGGTCAAGCCAAAGGAACTATTGCCGCCTTGCGGGGCCGCAAGGCCTCCCGTATAAGCCCCGGCTTCCGGCCGCCCGTCAGAAATGGGTGCCGTTCTGAGAGAAGGTTTGCGTCATGAAAAAGGGCATCCACCCCGACTATCACTTTGTCGAAGTTCAGCTGAACGACGGCACCACCTACAAGACGCGCACCACCTATGGTTCCGCGGGCCAGAAGGTCACGCTCGACATCGACCCGACCACTCACCCGGCCTGGACCGGCGGTCAGCAGCAGCTGATGGACCGTGGCGGCAGGCTCACCCGCTTCAACAAGAAGTTCGCCGGCTTCGTGAAGGGGTGAACCGCGACCGCCGAAGGCGGGCAAAACAGTCCAGTGGACTGTTTTGAGCGGCGAACGCCGCAGCGGCGAGCCTTTAGGCGCGCCGCGAGGCCGGGACGCTCTTACACCAGATATGAAAACGCCGCCGGAAACCGGCGGCGTTTTTGTTTGCGCTATTCCTTGAAATTACTTAGCGCCAAATGCTTGAGCCAACGTATCCATCTGGCCGCGCGCGCCGGGCGGCACTTCAGCGGCGCCAAAAAGCACATCGTCCAGCCGCGCGATGCGGCGATAAAGATTGTCGCTGCGTCCCAACAGATCCTGCAATTGCACCGGCAATTCGTCGGTTTCCCCGACGCAAACGCCAAGGCAGATTTCGCGGCTGCCCAGCCGGTAACGGTCATGCAAGGCGTCGGCGCGATCCATGTCGCCATCGCGCACCGCACGCTGCACCAACAGCCAGCTCGCCGCCTGCATCAGCCGGGTGGTAACGCGCATGCTTTCGCCGGCATAGAGCATGGCCGCCTTGCGCGGCAAGGTGCGGGCTTCCTCGCGGCCCTTGCCGTCGAGATAGCGGGCGGTTTCCTCCACCAGCGCCATGCCCTCATCAAAGGTGCGATCGAACATCGCGGTGTCGATGAAACTCGCGACATCGGTATCGTTGCTCAACATCCTGTCTCCAATCGAATTGGCGCGACGCTAGCAAGCCCAAACCGGCCCGCAAAGAACAATGGTTGGTAAATGCCCCGAATAAGCGCGCACATGCCTAACGTTGCTGTGCGTATTAACACTTTTTGTTTGCCCTACCGCTTCGCTGCTTGAGGGCGGGCA
>DATEIA010000297.1:0-8698 GCA_035279305.1 Rhizomicrobium sp. | reverse complement strand
AGCGGGCTTGACCTGGAGCAGATGCTCTTCGGTGAAATGCTTGAGATTGATGCCGCCCATCTGCACCAGCGAAATGGATTCCACGCCGCCGCCCACCGCGATATCGGTGCCGTCGGTCATGATCTGCTGGGCCGCCATGGCAATGGCATTGAGGCCCGAGGCGCAATAGCGGTTGACGGTGACGCCCGCGGTCGAAACCGGGCAGCCGGCCCAAATGGCGCTTTCACGCGCGATATTGTTGCCGGTGGCGCCTTCGGGAAAACCGCAGCCGATATAAACGTCTTCGACTTCCGCCGGATCCATCCCGGCGCGCGCAATGGCATGCTTGATGGCATGGCCGGCCATTACCGCGCCATGGGTTTGGTTGAAACCGCCCCGCACCGATTTCGCCAGCCCGGTGCGCGCGGTCGAGACGATCACTGCCTGTTTCATGCCAATGAGTCTAACCGCTCAAGCGGCTGGCTGCCAGCGCCGGGTACCGCAAGGTGAAGGCTATCGCTGCGGCCAGGGCGACAAGGCTGACCGCCATGCTGGCATAGAGCGGCAATCCCGCATCAAAGGTCACGGCGCCGTCGGCGGCCGCCATGACCGCGAAGGCCATGGTCCATGTGCCTGAGACCAGATAGTTGACGCGAAGAAACAGCGCCGGCGGCCAGCCTGCTTCGCGTGGATCGAGCCGGGCATAGTCCACCGAGAAGGGGCGCTTCAAAACCAAGGGCAGGCCCAACAGCAGGAACAGCGACAGGGCCGCGATGAAACGCACCGACGGCAGGGAAAGGCCGGGATCCAGAAAACCGCGGCCCATGGCCAGCAAGGCGAACAAGATCAGGCTTCCCGCATCCAGCCAGCGCAAGCTGGGACTTTCGACAAAATCACGGATGGTGACGACAAAAGCGGTGGCGAACGCCATCCACAGCGCCAAGTCGACCGACAGGCGCGACAATATCGTGAACAGGATGAATGGCGCGAAGCCCGCCACCAGATTCATGCTGGCCCCAGAGATAAGAAAAAAGGGGCGCAGGTTTTCCGCGCCCCCCTGGTGTGAGATGCCGTTACTTGGCGGCCGCCGTTGCGGGGGACGCCTTCGCCTTGGCGAAGTAGCCCCACAACCGCACCACACGCGCCGATGCCGGATTTGGCGCCTGGATGCCGGAGAAGGTGGTGACGGCGGCGGCATATTGGCCGGATGCGGCCTGCGCCATGCCGATCACCATATCGGCCTCGGTCGCATCGGGATCGCCGCCCTTGGATTTGCCCAGCTGCGCCGCGGCGATCGCTTCCGGATACATGCCATAGCCATACAGGGCCTGGGCCAGCTTCACATTGTAAAGGCCGTTCTGCTTGGGGCCGGCAGCGATCTGGGCCGGAATGGTCTTCTTGTCGGCGTCAGCCTTGGCGTCGGCCGGCGGGAAGCCGGTGGCGCCGTGCTTCTGCGCTTCCACCGCATCGCCCAGGAAGCCCAGCCGGCTGGAGGTGGAGCCGACCAGCGAGGCATCCGTGGCGGGTACGGTGCCGCCCTGCAGGAACATCAGGCGGCCCATATAAATATAGTCGATGTCGCGCATACCCTTGGTGGTCAGCGCCACCGCCATGAGCTGATTCCAGTCTTGCGGCTGGCCATAGTCGGCAACCAAAGTCTCCAGGGTCTTTTCGGCGCTCGCCTGATCGTTCTGCTTGACCTGCGAATTCATGATGATCTGAAGATCGCTGAGCGCCGGTTTCTGGCCGGCGGCGGTTGCGGCATCTATATTTTTCTGCGCGATGGCGGTGGCGGTGGCATAGTCGCCGCCCTGATAGAGCGCCATGGTCGCCAGCGCCTGGTCTTGGCCGGTCGGCGGCGGCGTGGTCGCAAGAAACAGCTTGGCGTATTTCAGGGCCTTGTCGGTGTGCTTGGCGTTCATGGCCAGTTGCAGCGCCGCTCGGTAAATCGGGGGCTTGTCGGCATCCGGAATTTGGCTGGGATCGGTGTCGGCGGCGGCTTCGGCGTCCACGTCCGCCGCGGCCAAATCGCCCATGCCGACATGGATACCCATGGCGAAGCGGTTGATCATCAAAGTGTCATAAGCGGTAGGGCTGGAAACCGCCTTGGCTTTTTCAATCGCAGCCAACGCCGTGGGATAATCCTTGGTGCCGATCGCCTTCTGGGCATCGGTCAGCGCCACCGCGATGGCATGGGTGAGCTTGGGGCTTTTGGGGGCATCGGCGGCCATTGCACTGGCGCCAAACAGCAAGCCCACCGCCGCGGCGGCGATCACAAATTTACTGGTCATGAAAAATCGTCCTTTTGTAGTTCGGCCCGCTGGCCGGCAAGACCGCCCCTGTGGGTGTCCTATTGTGAGAATATTTGCAACTTTACTGTGGCCGCGACCTGTTTCCAATAAGGCGATCCGGCCCGCCCGATGCTGCATCGCAGCAAGGTTCCGTTCCTTCCGCACACCGGCGATGCAAAAGACATAGGCGCGCGCATCGTAAACAGTTGTTTACCCTGCGCTGGCAGGTTGTCCGGCAGGCTTCGGGCGACTTCTATGGCGCAGAATATTTTTCGTCTGGACGGCAAGACCGCCTTTGTGTCCGGCAGCCGCGGCCATCTGGGCGCGGCCATGAGCCGCGCATTGGCCGGCGCGGGGGCGCATGTCATCGTCAATGGGCGCGATGCGGCGGCGTTGGACGCCTTTGCCGAAACCATGCGATCCGAGGGCCTGTCGGTGGAGGCCGCCAGCTTCGACGCCCATGATGTTGCCAAGATCCATGCGTTTTTCGGCGGCCTGAAGCGGCTGGACGTGCTGGTCAACAATATCGGGATGATGGCGGGAAAATCCTTTTCCCAGCTTGGCCCGGAGGATTTCGCGGTGACCTACGCCGCCACCGTCACCAGCGCCTTCGAGACCGTGCGCGCCGCCTTGCCCGCCTTGAAATACGCGGTCTCGGCATCGGGGGATGCCAGCGTGATCAACATCTCTTCCATCTATGGCCAGGTCGCGCCGGTCGCGGGCCTGTACGACAAGCGCGAGCAGCAGAGCCCCTTTCACTATGGCCCCGCCAAGGCAGGCCTGGAACAGCTCACCCGCCATCTCGCCGCCGAACTGGGCCCTGACAAGATTCGCGTCAATGCCCTGGTGCCCGGGCCCTTTCCCCAGCCGGGAAAAATGCCGCCTGGGCTGGAACCACGGCTGGCGGCGCGCACCATGCTGGGCCGCATCGGCGCGGCGGCGGAGATCGGCGGGCCGCTCCTGTTCCTGGCCACCCCAGCCTCCTCTTTTGTGACAGGCGCCTGTCTCAATGTGGATGGCGGATGGACCGCTTGGTGACTCCAAAAGGCATGAGGTAAAGGATGCGTATGGCGTTCCTGTCCTCGTTCCGCATCGGCCAGCAGAC
This sequence comes from Rhizomicrobium sp., assembly GCA_035279305.1. Classification (GTDB taxonomy): domain Bacteria; phylum Pseudomonadota; class Alphaproteobacteria; order Micropepsales; family Micropepsaceae; genus Rhizomicrobium. Next base: position 5,323 of record DATEIA010000297.1, on the reverse strand, counting down.
CGTCTATCCGGAAGCGCTATACGAGCGGCTGAAGAGTTATGCGCTGCTGGAGAATGTCGGCGATGCCGCCTTGCGCAATCTTCTGGCCGAAGCCAACTGGTTCGCGCTCCCCGGCGGCACCTTGTTGGAGCGCGACGGCGAGAATAATGCGGCCTTGTTCCTGGTGGTGACGGGAAGCCTGGGCGTGTTCGTTTCCGACGAAGGGGGCCAGCGCCGGATGGTGGCGCATATCCCGGCGGGCGAGACGGTGGGCGAGATGTCGTTGATCGCCGGATCCACCAGTCATTCCGCGCAACTGGTGGCGCTGCGCGATACCGAACTCTTGCGGATCAGTCCCGACGGTTTCGAGGCGCTGGTCGCCCGCCATCCCCGGGTGATGATGAACCTGATGCAAATGCTGGTGAAGCGGCTGAAGGACGCCAATCGCGGACGCTCGCCCAAGTCGCAGCCCAAGACCTTCGCCATCGTGCCGTTGCAGGAGGGCCTGTCGGAAGTGCCCATCGCCCAACGCCTGACCATGGCGCTGGCCGGCATGGGCTGCCGCGCCGCCGTTCTGGACGCCAATGCCAGCGACCAGACCGCGGAATGGTTTAACGGCTTCGAACAGGCCCATGATGTGGTGTTCTATCGCGGCGATGCGCCTGACAGTCCTTGGACGCAACTCTGCCTGCGCCAGGCGGACCGCATCTTTCTGCTCGCCCGCGCCAACCAGCCGCTGCCGCTGGCGCCTCTGGATCTGCCCGCTTTCAAGGAGCGCGCCTCCGGACCGCCGGAATTGCTGCTGCTGCACCCGGACGGCGCCAGCGCCGTGCTGCCTGAGCATTTCTCGGTGCGCAGCGGTTTGTTCCGCGCCCATCACCATCTGCGCGCCGGCCATCAGGCGGACGTGGCGCGCATCGCGCGTTTCATCGCCGGCCGCGCCGTCGGCCTGGTTCTGGCGGGGGGCGGGGCGCGGGGCTTTGCCCATATCGGCATCATCAAGGCGCTGAAGGAGGCGGGCGTGCCCTTCGACCAGCTGGGCGGCACCAGCATGGGTGCCATCATCGCCGCCGGCCTGGCGCGCGAGTGGAGCCTGGAGGAAATGCGCGATCGCATGCGCGCGGTTTTCGTGTCCGACAATCCCTTGTCGGATTTCACCCTGCCGCTGATCGCCCTGGTGCGCGGCAAGAAGGTCAGTGCGCGGCTGCGCGAACATTTCGGCGAAGTCTGTATCGAAGAACTGCCGTTGCCTTTCTTCGCGGTATCGTCCGATCTCACCACCGGACGAATCCATATCCACCGCGACGGACAATTGTGGCGGGCATTGCGGGCCAGCGTGGCGCTGCCCGGCATCCTGCCGCCCGTCACGCATCATGGCCATTTGCTGGTGGATGGCGGAGTGATGAACAATCTGCCGGTGGATGTGATGCGCGAGCAGGCGCATGGCGCCGGCCCGATCATCGCCTGCGACATTACCGGCGAAGTCGATCTCCAGGCCCAGGACAGCCGCTATGGCGAGCGTCCCTGGTGGTGGCTGCTGGGCCAGCGCATGCGGGGCAACCCGTCGATCGTCTCCATCCTGATGCGCTCCGGCACGGTGGGATCGGAAGCCCAGCGCCGTATTGTGCGCGAGCAATGCGATTATCTGATTGAGCCGCCCATGCCCGACATCCAATTGCGCGACTGGAAGAAGTTCGACCAAGCGATCCAGGAAGGCTATGACACGGCGCGCGCCTGTATCGAAAAGAATGGCATTCCGCAGCTGCATGGAATGGATACGCCGCAGATCGTGGTGGCGACTTAAATCGACGTGTCCGGCCGCGCCGGGCCGTCATCCGGCAATGGCAGATGCTGGAGCAGATCGTAGCGGCGTCCGTCGGGGCCGGTGAGAATGGCGCTGTCCAGGACCGGCGGGCCGAAAGCAGCGTGATGGGATCGCACCGTAAGGTGACCTTCGCCCTTGGGACCCTCCAGCACCACGTCGAAATCGTTGCCGAGCCGGCCCGGGATCCAGGAAAAGAAATTGCCTTCCACTGCCGTCACCGCCGCGCCCCGTCCCAGCACCTGCTGCGCCATGCCGTCCTCCCGCACCAATTCTTCCACCACCCGCAGCACGGGATTGCGCTTGTAGCCGTCATAGAGGAACCAGGCGCCATAGCCGCCCAGCAAGACCGGGGGCAGGCACAGGATCAAAAGCAGGATCAGACAGCCCCAGAGACAGCCATTGTTGCGCGGCGGATAGGTCTGTTGCGTCGGCTGGGTCATGGCGTCATCTGATCACAGCGGGTAGATTGGCGCAAAGCTCCCGCGGTGAACCATGGCCATTGATTACGACGATATGATGCAGTCCGGCGCCACCGGTCTTGTCTCGCACTATGATGAAAAGGACGTCATGCTCTATGCCCTGGGCGTGGGCATGGGGCGCGATCCGCTGGACGAACAGGAGCTGCCTTTCGTCTATGAGAATAACGGGTTGAAAGTGGTTCCGACTTTCGCCAGCGTGATCGGCCGCGGCGAAGCCCCGCCCGAACGCCAGCGCATGCCGCAAAAGTCGCAGATCAATTTCGCGATGGTGGTGGATGGCGAGCGCCGCATCACTTTCCACAAACCCCTGCCGTCCCAATGCGAAGTGGTCTCGGACGAGCGCATGCTGGCGATCCTGGACAAGGGCGAGGGCAAGGGCGCGGTGCTGGTGCAGGAACGGGTGACGCGGGAGCTCAAGAGCGGAGACAAGCTCTTCACCATCGTCTCGTCGATCTTCGCGCGCGGCGATGGCGGCTTCGGCGGCTCTCCCGAAGGTGGGCCCGCACTGCATAGTCTGCCGGATCGCGCCCCCGATTTGGTGAAGGAATGCGACACCCGTCCGGACCAGGCTTTTCTCTATGCGCTGTCGGGTGACCGCAACCCACTGCACCGCGATCCCGCTTTCGCCAAGATGGTGGGCTTTCCTCGTCCCATCCTGCATGGTCTGTGTTCCTATGGCACGGCCTGCCGCGCCGTGCTTTCGGCCGTGGCGGAATATCAGCCCGAACGTATCAACCAATTCGATGTGCGGTTCTCCAAGCCGGTTTTCCCCGGTGAGACTTTGGTGGTGGAGATGTGGAGGGACGGCGGCGCCATTTCCTATCGCGCTTCGGTCAAGGAACGCACCGGTACGGTGGTTCTGAACAACGGTCTTTGTTTACTCGATTGAAGATGGGCTTGCTTGACTGAAGAGGACCCCATCGCAATTGCCGAGGCGCTGATCGCCTCGGGCCGGGCAGAGGAAGCCGCGCGCGGCCTGCAAGCGCGGCTGCTGGCCGGGCGCGGCGGATTGCTGGCACGGCTGACCCTGATCAAGGCGCTGCTGGCCGCCGGCGATACCGGTGGCGCCATGGCGCAGGCACGCGAAGCGGTGTCGCTCAATCCCGATGTCGCGGTGGCGGTGCTGGCCTTGGGCGAGACGTTGCTGGCGGCGGACGCTTTGCCCACCGCCATCGCGGAGTTGCAGCGGGCACTGCGCCTGGATCCCGATTTGGCGCCCGCCCGCGAATTGATCGCCGCCGCCTGGCTCAAGGCCGGCGAGGCGGATAAGGCGCTGGAAAATCTGCGCGCCCTGGAGCACCCGCCCGCAGCGATGATGGCGGCTTGCCAGGCCATCAAGGCGGCGCCACGCTCCGATCCGGGGTATGTGCGTCATCTGTTCGATCAATTCTCCGCCGATTATGACGAACGCATGATCGGACAGCTGGCTTATGCCGCGCCGCAGATTCTGTTCGATCTGGCGCAGTTGGTGATGCCGGGCAGGGCCGGAGCGACCATTGGAAAAAGTCTCGCCGTTCTGGATCTGGGTTGCGGCACCGGCCTGGCGGGGACGGTGTTCGCGCCTTTGGCGGCACAGCTGGACGGAGTCGATCTGTCGCCCGCCATGATCGAAAAAGCCCGGGCGCGCGGCATTTACGATAGCCTGTGGGTTGGCGATCTGGAGACGGCGCTCGCGGCTGACGGGCCGCGCTATGACCTGATCCTGGCCGCCGACACGCTGGTTTACCTTGGCGATCTGGCAGCTGTGTTCGAGGCCGCCCGCCGCCGTCTTTCTGCGGACGGCTATTTCCTGTTCACGGTCGAGAAGGGCGAAGGGACCGGTTTCGAACTGGGGCCCAAGCGGCGCTGGCGGCACAGCCAAGCCTATTTGCGCGAACTTGCCACGCATACGGGGTTCGATTTGGCCGGTCTTGTGGCGGCGGCGCCACGCCGGGAAGCCAATCAGCCAGTCGAAGGCTTCGCCGTGGCTCTATCACGGGGATAACGGCATCCTTTGGGCACTCTTGCGCGTTCTATTGTGCAACAGTCTTTGTGAGTTCCCCGCCATGATTGCCCTGGACAACACGGCCCTGACAGGCCGCGCTTTGATCGGTCGCGTCAGAGTTCCACGCCTGAAACTCACTCTTGGTCCCCTGGTGGGCGGTATCGCCCTTGTTGCGGTGGCATTGGTTATCGGTGCCATCCTTTTCCGGGGCTTTGCCGAAAACGGTTTTCGTCTGGGCAGCCAACTGGCTTGGCGTTATGCGTCCCTGATATTCTTCGCGGCCTTGGTGGCAAGTCCGCTCTGCCGCTTGGCGGCGCGCATTCTTCCCAACTTCACGCCTCCCGAAAGCCTGGGCCGCAAGCTGGTCTGGGGATTTTGCGCCAGCTATGGCGTCTATCTGCTTTCGGTTTTCCTGCCCAATGTCATCCGCCTATCGCCGGGCGCCACACTGATGGTGCTGTTCGGCGGCAGCGTGGTGCTGGTCATGGCGCTGACGGTCGCGCCGCTCAAGAGGTTGGGCGATCGGCCGGTCATCCCCGCCAAGATTCGCCGTGTGCTGCTGGGCACCGCCGCCGGTTATTTCTGGCTTTGCTATTCCCTCATGGGCTTGGCGCGAATCTACGGTCCCAACCAGCCCGACGCTTTTTACGGCATCAGCCTTTGCCTGATGGTGACCGGTCTTCTGATCCGCTACGCCGACCGCTGGTTCTCTTCCAACCGCTAGGGCGCTGATTCCTTTTGCCGCGCTTTCCATGGCGGGGCAAAGCCGAGAATCACTTATCATCACCCTCATGGGTGAGGCGGCGGTTCGAATTCCCAAAGAGCGGCGGCAGCGCGACGCATCCCGCGCGGCGTCCCGGACCGCGATCCTGGACGCGGCCCGCCGGGTGGCGACCCGTGACGGCGCCCGCGACATGAGCCTTCGTGGCGTGGCGGCGGAAGCGGGGTTCGCTCCGGCCGCGCTTTACGGCTATTTCCGCAACAAGGACGAATTGCTGCTGGCGCTGGCGGCCGACGATCTCACCGCCCTGGCGCGCGCCATGCGCGGCGCGGGCA
>DATEIA010000296.1:0-15695 GCA_035279305.1 Rhizomicrobium sp. | reverse complement strand
AAGGATCGTCGCTGGACAGCAATTCTTCCTTGAAATCCAGCCCCGCCATCCGGCAGAGCAACCAGCCGCGCAGCGACCAGGACGAGTAGTTCTTGCTGGAGATCGTCAGAACCGCGCCGCTCATATTCACCAGTTTCTCTGCTTTTCACGCGTTGACAAGCATTATTTTGCACTGCAGCATTATCTTATCGGCTAGGGTCGGTCCAAGCCGGAATCTCTTGTGATTCCAGGGGGCTTGTGGAGCGGGGATGTTGTACGACGCCTATCAGGCCCAGCAGGACATGTTCGCGCCGGCACGCGCGGGTGCCGACCTGATCAAGGCGGCGTTCAGCGACACGGTGCTGGGTCCCGCCGCCAATTACGTCTTCCGCAGCCTGGCCGCGGGAGCCGAGATCGTCTCCCGCTCCCACCTGATCCACGACCGGCCGGCCTATGGCATCGACCAGGTGCTGGTAGCAGGCGCCCCCTTTCCGGTGACCGAGGAAATCGCCCTGGAAATGCCGTTCGGCAATCTGGTGCATTTCCGCAAGGAGGGTGGATCGCAGCAGCCCAAGGTTCTGCTGGCCGCACCGATGGCGGGTCACTTTCCCACTTTGTTGCGCGGCACCGCACAGACCCTGCTGGCGGATCACGATGTCTATATCACCGACTGGAAAAGCGGCCGTGACGTGCCGCTGGCCGAAGGCCGCTTCGGCACCGATGACTATATCGATCACCTCAGGGCTTTCTTCGAACATATCGGGCCCGGCGTGCACGGCATGGCGGTCTGCCAGCCCTGCCCGCTGATGCTGGCGGCCACCGCGCTGATGGCCGAGGACGGCTCACCCGCCACGCCGCACAGCCTGGTCCTGATGGCGGGACCGGTCGACACCGCCATCAACCCCACCAAGGTCAACCGTCTGGCCAACGAACATCCGGTGGAATGGTTCGAGCAAAACCTGATCACCACCGTGCCCCGCCGCTATGCGGGCGCGCACCGCCGGGTCTATCCCGGATTCCTGCAACTATCGGCCTTTGTCACCATGAACCTGTCGCGCCATGTGCGCGCCCATATGGATCTGTTCAGTCACATCCTGAAAGGCGAGATCGCCAAGGCCGACGCCAACCGCCGATTCTATGACGAGTATTTCTCGGTCGCCGACTTGCCGGCCGAATTCTATCTCGAGACGGTGCTGAAAGTGTTTCAGGAACAGCATCTGGCGCGCGGCATCTATACCTATCGCAATCGCCGGGTCGATCCGCGCGCCATCCGCAAGACCTCGCTGCTGACGGTGGAGGGTGAGCGCGATGATATCTGCGGCCTTGGCCAGACCATGGCGGCCCAGGAGCTTTGCTCCAGCATCAAGCCGTTCCGCAAGAAACACTATGTCCAGGCCGGAGCCGGCCATTACGGCGTCTTTTCCGGCACCCGCTGGCAGACGCAAATCTACCCGATCGTGCGCAACACCATCATGGCGGCACACTGATCATTTCAAATTGCTGTTCAGCAGAAAGGCCAGGCGCAGGCCCGCCTTGGCCAATTGCATCCGCGCAATCGCGGCCTGCCGCGTGGCATAGTCATGCGGCAACCTGAGTTCCTGCCGGCCTTGTAGTTGCGGATAAATCCAGTCGCGGGCAATCGCATGCGCCTCGTTCGCCCATTGCGGGACTGTGCCGGATGCCCAGGCTTTGCGCTCTCGCGGCGACAGCGAATGTCCGATGCCGGCCGCGATGCCGGCGGAATCGCGCCCCATCGCTTCGACCACATCGCTGTCCCAGACCCGGTGCAGGGTGGCGCGGCTACGGCCGATCGTCACCCGCACCTGATTGCCGCCCCTGTCGTTATTGTCCTCGGCATGCAGCGGCTGATGCACGTCGGCGATGAAATGGATCAGAAAGCGCAAGGCCTCGCGGCGCACGCTGTTCCCCAGCCGGCGATTGGCCAAGATGCGCAGGTTGTTTTCAATCTGGGCCACGGCGCAATTGCGGTCCGGACAGTCGCGCCTTGGGTCATAACCGCGAGCCATAAGCGGGATATCGACATAATGCCAAGAACTGGTTTCGCGGCGCCGGTCGCGTATCTCATCCGCCCAGTTTGAGTCATGCACCATCATGGCGGCGCCGCCCAGCAGACGCGCGACTTCCGTGCGGGCTCCCGCCGACAGCTGTTGTTCGGCGATCAAAGCCACGACCTCATGTCCCTGCGGCCCCCAAGCCCGAGCGGGCAGCGGCGCAAGGCCCGCCAGACCGATAAGCAGACTGGCAAGCAGACGCGCAAACAACCCTGGAATCTGTCTAAAATGCAATCGGAACAATTCCTTGTATGGTATTTCCCGCATTGACCAAAGGCCGGTTGTGACGGTTATATGCCATCGGCCGGGCACGGGGATGGGCGCGGGCACAAAATACTGGAAATCAGCGGGCGCGGGGTCGGGGGACTTTGGGCCGCTATCGGCAAGACGGAGCCCGTTTTGAGTCCCCGCGATATGTCACGTCTTGCGCGTTTCACGTTCAGCATCCGGCGCGGCTTGGACGGTGCCGGCGCCGCGCTGGCCACCACGGATGGCCGCTGGGCCCTGGTTTCCACCTCCATGACGGCCCTGGTGGCGGGCGCCATCGCCTGGATGGCGATGGGCATGATGCCGGTCGACCGCCCCATGGTGGCGCCGGGCCGCTCCTCCCTGCCCTATGCCTTGTTCATGAAATTGATTCACGCCAGCGAGCCGCAAATCGCCAACGACAATGCCGACAATGCCAATCCCAATCCCGGCGTGGAAAGCCGCACCGTCACCCTGGATGCGGGCGACACTTTGGCGGGCATGCTGGAAGACGTCGGCATCTCGGCGCAGGACGCCAATGCGGTGGTCGCGGCCATGGGCAAGAACTTCGACGCCCGCGCCCTGAAAACGGGCCAGGCCTTCGACCTGACATATTCGGTCGCCACTATCGACGCGACAGGCGCGCCGGCCGCGCCGCGCACCACCACGGTGATGGTCAACAACAAGCCGGTGGTGGTGCCGGTGGATGCCGGGGTGGAAGACGGCAGCGATGCGACGGCGGAAAATTCGCAAGCCATTTCGCGGCTGCTGTCGCTGCATTTCTCGCCGTCCATCGAGCAGGAGATGACCGTCACCCGCACCACCGAAGGCACTTACACCGCCGAACTGGTCAAGAAGGAGTTGCAGGCGCATCACCACCGCGCCGGAGGCACCATCGATTCAAGCCTCTATCTGGCCGCGATGCAGGCCGGTATTCCCGCCGATGTGGTGGTCGATATGATCCGCATGTTCTCCTACAAGGTGGACTTCCAGCGAGATCTGCATCCTGGCGACAAGTTCGAAGTCTATTACGATTATTATTACACGCCCGACGGCACGCCCGCGAAATATGGCGCCATCAGCTACGCGATGATGACCTTGGACGGCAAGCAAATCCCGATGTACCGCTTCCAGCCCGATGCGGCGGAACCGGCGGAGTATTTCGACGGCAAGGGCGAAAGCGCCAAGGGGCTTTTGATGAAGACGCCGGTCGACGGCGCGCGCATTTCATCGGGTTTTGGATCGCGCTTCCATCCCATCCTGGGTTACACCCGCATGCACAAGGGCGTGGACTTCGCGGTTCCCACCGGCACGCCGGTGATGGCGGCGGGCTCGGGCACCATCCAGTTCATGGGCCGGGCGAGCGGCTATGGCAATTTCGTCAAGATCAGCCATGGCAACGGCTATTCCACCGATTATGGCCATCTCTCGCGTTTCGCGCCGGGCATGCGGCGCGGCGCGCGGGTGCGTCAGGGACAGGTTTTCGCCTATAGCGGCATGAGCGGCATGGCGACCGGTCCGCATCTGCATTACGAAATCCTGGTCAACAGGATACAGGTCAATCCGCTGAAGGTGAAGGTGGCGCAAGGGCGCCAGCTTGCAGGCAGACTGCTGGCCATTTTCCGAAAGAAGCGGGGAGAGATCGACACCATGGTCGCCAATGCCGCGCTGGAAACCAAGGTGGCGGACAACGCGACAGACCTCAGGCAGGCCAAAGCGAAATGATCCGCCGTTGAGGCGGAGCATTTCGTCCCCGGCGAGGTTGGCGCAGCCAACCGAGGAAAGGGGACCCAGTTTCTTAGCGAAAGAAGTTGGATGGCCGGCTCGGAGGCCGGCCATGGAGAGCTTATGAGGGTTGCGTCTCGCGCGAGGTCAATTAATCGCCACGCCAGCCGGAGCGGTATCCACCAGCTCGTCTGCCGCCGCCGCGAATTCCTGACCGTCGATGGTCAAGCCGGTTTTGGAGGCGCCGACTTCCACTTGGGCGCCCTCGCCGATTTTGCCTTCCAGGATCATCTGCGCCAGCGGGTCCTGCAACCGGCGCTGGATCACCCGCTTGAGGGGCCGCGCGCCATAGACCGGATCGTAGCCGGCATTGCCCAGCCAGTGACGCGCCTTGTCGTCCAAGGTGATCGTAATCTTGCGGTCCGCCAGAAGCTTGTCGAGCCGGCCGATCTGGATGTCCACGATCTTGTCCATGTCGGCGCGGGTGAGGCGATGGAACAGGATGATCTCGTCCAGCCGGTTGAGAAATTCGGGGCGGAAATGGCCCCGCACCGCCTGCATCACCTGCGCCCGGGCATGGGCCTGGTCGCCTTCGGTGCCTAGGAACTCGGTGCCCAGATTGGAGGTCAGGATGATCACTGTGTTGCGGAAATCCACGGTGCGGCCCTGGCCGTCCGTCAGCCGCCCGTCGTCCAGCACCTGCAGCAGCACATTGAAGACATCGGCATGGGCCTTTTCGACTTCATCGAACAGGATCACCTGATAGGGCCGCCGGCGCACCGCTTCGGTGAGCACGCCGCCTTCTTCATAGCCGACATATCCAGGTGGGGCGCCGATCAACCGCGCCACGGCGTGCTTTTCCATGAATTCGCTCATATCGATGCGCACCATGGCGGTGTCGTCGTCGAACAGAAAGGCGGCCAGCGCCTTGGTCAGCTCGGTCTTGCCGACACCGGTGGGGCCCAGGAACAAGAAACTGCCGATCGGCCGGTTGGGGTCTTGCAGACCGGCGCGGGCGCGGCGCACCGCGTTGGAAATGGCGCGCACCGCCTCGTGCTGGCCGACGACGCGCTTTTCCAGGTCGGCTTCCATGTGCAACAGCTTTTCGCGCTGGCCTTCCAGCATCTTGTCCACCGGAATGCCGGTCCAGCGCGACACCACGCCGGCGATATGCTCCGCGGTCACCGCTTCGCCGGATAAAGCGGCGTCCTTATTGTCTTCGATGGCCTTGAGCTTGCGCTCCAGGTCGGGGATCACGCCATAGGTCAGTTCGCCGGCGCGGGCGAAATCGCCCTTGCGCTGGGCCACTTCCACTTCGCTGCGGGCGGTATCCAGCTTTTCCTTCAGCGACTGGACATCGGCGACGGATTTTTTTTCTTCCAGCCATTTGGCGCTCAGCGCGGCGGATTGGTCTTCCAAATCGCCCAACTCGGATTCCAGCGCCACCAGCCGGTCGCGCGATGCCTTGTCGGTTTCCTTCTTCAGGGCTTCGCGCTCGATCTTGAGCTGCATGATGCGGCGGTCCAGCTCGTCCAGCTTTTCCGGCTTGGAATCGATCTGCATGCGCAAGCGCGAACCCGCCTCGTCCATCAGGTCGATGGCCTTGTCGGGCAGGAAGCGGTCGGTGATATAGCGGTTCGACAGGGTCGCCGCCGCCACGATGGCGGAATCGGTGATCCGCACGCCGTGATGCAGCTCGTACTTTTCTTTGAGCCCGCGCAGGATCGAGATGGTGTCTTCGACCGTCGGCTCGCCCACGAACACCGCCTGAAAGCGCCGCGCCAAAGCGGCGTCCTTTTCGACATATTTGCGGTATTCGTCGAGCGTTGTGGCGCCCACGCAATGCAGCTCGCCGCGCGCCAGGGCCGGCTTGATCAGGTTGGACGCATCCATCGCGCCATCGGCCTTGCCGGCGCCCACCAGGGTATGCATCTCGTCGATGAACAGAATGATTTCGCCATTGGCGCCGGTGACTTCGCCCAGCACGGCTTTCAGCCGCTCCTCGAAATCGCCGCGGAACTTGGCGCCGGCGATCAGCGCGCCCATGTCCAGCGCCATCAATTTGCGGTCGCGCAAGGACTCCGGCACATCGCCATTGACAATGCGCAGCGCCAGGCCTTCGGCGATGGCGGTCTTGCCCACGCCCGGCTCGCCGATCAGCACCGGATTGTTCTTGGTGCGGCGGGACAGGACTTGAATGGTACGGCGGATTTCCTCATCGCGGCCGATCACCGGGTCCAGCTTGCCGGTGCGCGCCAATTCGGTGAGGTCGCGGGCGTATTTCTTCAGCGCGTCATAGGCATTCTCGGCGGTGGCGCTGTCGGCGGTGCGGCCCTTGCGCAAATTGGCGATGGCGGTGTTCAGCCCTTGCGCGGTGACGCCGGCCTCCTTGAGGATTTTCGCGGCCTCGGTGCCGCTGGCCAGCACCAGCGCCAGCAGCAGATATTCGGCGGTGACAAACGAGTCGCCGGCCTTTTTTGCCGCCGCTTCCGCATTGTCCAGAAGCTTGGCGGTATCCTGGCTGAGATAGACTTGGCCGGAGCCGCCCTGAACTTTGGGCAGTTTCTTGAGCGCGGCTTCGGTGGCGGCACGGGCCCGGGTGTCGCGGCCGCCGGCGGCATTGATCAGCCGCGCCGCTAGGCCTTCCTCGTCGTCGAGAAGGACCTTCAGCAGATGTTCGGGAACGAATTGCTGGTTGCCCTCGCGCAGGGCCAGACTCTGGGCCGACTGAATGAAACCGCGCGCCCGCTCGGTGAATTTCTCGATATCCATGCTCTCTCCCGGTCGGCCCCATCAGAATGGCAGCGGACCACTATACGGCCCTTATCAAGTGGTCGCGCGGGCGACGGCGCCGCTAACGCTTCGCCTGCCCGACGCTCCTCAGGCGCCGTTCCGGAAGATATGGGATCGCAGCACCGGCCCTGCAAGAGCCGGTTCGATCAAGCAGTTAACGCGGGTTCTTAAGAAGCCTCGGCCTCTTCGCCTTCTTCCTCACCCTGGTTTTCGGCCTGGGAATAGGGGGAGGTGTTGCCGCCATTCTGCTGCGGTTGAGGCTGGCCCTGCTGGGGCTGTTGGCCATGCTGGACCTGCGGGTTGCTGCCTTGCGGATTGCCTTGGGGATTCTGGGCGGCCTGCTGGGCGGCGTACTGCGCCTGCTGGGCGGCGGCGGCCGCCATGATGCGGTAATAATGTTCCGCATGCTGAAGATAATTCTCCGCCATGACGCGGTCGCCGCCGGAATTGGCGTCGCGGGCCAGCTGCAGATACTTTTCGTAGACATGGCTGGCCGAGCCGCGAATCTTGATCTCGGGGCCGGAAGAATCATAGGTGCGGTTGGGATTGAAGCCGCCGCCGCCATTGTTGCCGCCGCCGCCACCTCCGCCGCCACCACCATGTTGCGGCCTGCGGCCGCCTCTACGAGAGCGCTTCACTATAGTCCTTCCCGGCCACCGGAATGAGCGCAACAGGCGCACACCCCAAAATCCGGCCAAATGGTTCGCTTTAAAGTCCCCTGCCCAGCCGCGTTTTCACGCGCTACCGGCCCATTTGCGGGCTCGCCATTCGCGGCCCGCACAAGGATCGTTTCCGATCCCTACTGCCCGAACCTAGCCGAAAGAGCGGGTTTTTCCAAGAAAATCCTTATGGTTTCCGCAGTATGACACAGCGGGCGATACCCGAAAGATCGGGGGCGATCCGCAGCAGTTCAAGCCCCTGGAACAGGGGTGCTAGGGCGCTTTCCTGGCCCCTGCCGATTTCCAGCAGGGCGTGGCCGCCCGTCTTCAACAGGCCTGGCAACAGGCCCGTCAGGGTCCGGTAAGCATCCAGGCCGTCGGAACCGCCATCCAACGCCGCCCGAGGCTCACACCGGGCCACCTCCGGCTCCAGTGATTCGATTTGGCCGGAGGGGATGTAGGGCGGATTGCAGAAGACCAGATCGAAGGGGCCCTGGGCCTTGTTCCAATCGGTGGGCCGGATTTGCGCGCGCGCGCCGATCAGGCGCGCGGCATTGGCGGCGGCATAAACAAAAGCCGCGTCCGAGGATTCAAAGCCGATGCCGGTGGCATTGGGAAATTCCTTCAGCGCGGCGACCAGGATCGCCCCGCTGCCGGCGCCCAGATCGGCGATATGCAGGGGCGCATTGCGGTCCGGGACGATGCGCAGCGATTCCTCGATTAAAGTTTCGGTATCGGGACGTGGCACCAGCACACCGGGACCGACCTCGAAATCCAGACTCCAGAATTCTTTGCGACCGGTAATGTAGGCGAAGGGCTCGCGGCTGGCCCGGCGCGTCACCAGGGCGCCGAATTGGGCAGCCTGTGTTTGTGTCGGCGTTGCCGTCAAAGTCTGGTCGCGGCTGATGCCGAGAACATGCGCCAGAAGCAGCCGCGTATCGGCGCGGGGATTGTCAACGCCCGCTTCCGCCAGAAGCCGCGTGGCCTCGTCGAGCGTCACCCACTTCTCCCTTTTAAGAGTCCGCCGCTTCGAACTCGGCCAGCCGGTCGGCCTGGTCCTGGGCCACCAGGGCATCGACGATCTCACCCAGCTCGTCGCCGGAAACAATGCGCGACAGATTGTAGAGCGTCAGGTTGATGCGGTGATCGGTGACGCGCCCTTGGGGATAATTGTAGGTGCGGATGCGTTCGCTGCGGTCGCCGCTGCCCACCAGGCTCTTGCGCTCCGAAGCGCGCTCGGCGTCCACGCGCTTGCGTTCGGCATCATAGATCTTGGCCTTCAGCAGGGTCATGGCCTTGGCCTTGTTCTTGTGCTGGGATTTTTCCTCCTGCATCGCCACCACCGTATTGGTGGGCAGATGGGTGATGCGCACGGCGCTGTCGGTCTTGTTGACATGCTGGCCGCCGGCGCCCTGCGCCCGGTACGTGTCGATCCGCAGGTCCTTGTCATGGATCACGATGTCGACATCCTCGGCTTCCGGCAAAACCGCCACGGTGGCGGCGGATGTGTGGATGCGGCCCTGGGTTTCGGTGGCGGGCACGCGCTGTACCCGGTGGACGCCGCTTTCGAATTTTAGCTTGGCATAGACGCCGCGCCCTTCCACTTCCAATGTGGCGTCCTTGAAACCGCCCAGATCGCTTTCCGACAGCGACAGGATCTCGGTCTTCCAGCCTTGCAGGGCGCAATAGCGCTGATACATGCCGAGCAGATCGCCGGCGAACAGCGCGGCTTCGTCGCCGCCGGTGCCGGCGCGGATTTCGACGATGGCCGAGGACGCATCGGCGGCGTCGCGCGGCAGGAGCTGAATCTGCAGCTCGCGATCCAGGGCGGCAAGGCGGGCGCGCAAATCGGCGCGTTCCTGTTCGGCCATGCCGCGCATCTCTGAATCCGTGGCGGGATCGGCGATCAAGGTTTCGGTCTCTTCCAACTGGGTCTGGGCGCTGCGGTATTCCCGCGCGGACTCGATCACCGGCGCCAGTTCGGCATGTTCGCGGCTGAGCTTGACGAAAGCGGCGCCGGACGCGCCGGACGCCATCTCACTTTCGATGGCGGAAAAACGGTCGAGCAACCGCTCGAGTTTTGCGGGAGGTATCATCGCGTCTTGTCATGGCCGGGCTTGACCCGGCCATCCATTGTTTCGCGAGGGGTGTACGCGGCCTGGGTGGCCGCCTGTGAGTAGCAACAGCGTACGAACGCGGCCATGGACTACTGCGCGGCTTCGAGGGGGACGGCTCCGCCGTTGCGCTGGGTTTCGATTTCGGCGGCCTTCTTCTCGCAAAGCTCCACGATGTGCTCGACCAGATCGGTATTTTCCAACCGGTAAGAGGGGGTGCCGTTGAGATAGATCTGGCCATGGCCCTTGCCGGCGCCACCGCCGGTAAAGCCCAGGTCGGTCTCGCGCGCCTCGCCGGGCCCGTTGACCACGCAGCCGATGATGGAAAGCGACATGGGGGTAGAGATATGCTTCAGCCGGTCCTCCAGCATCTTGACGGTATCGATGACGTTGAAGCCCTGGCGCGCGCAGGAGGGGCAGGAAATGATGTTGACGCCGCGATGGCGCAGGTTCAGCGACTTCAGAATGTCGAAACCGACCCGCACTTCTTCCACCGGATCGGCGGAGAGCGAGACGCGGATAGTGTCGCCGATGCCGCTCCACAGCAGCATGCCCATGCCGATGGAGGATTTGACGGTGCCGGAGATCATGCCGCCGGCCTCGGTGATGCCGACATGCAGCGGGCAATCGATCGCCTCCGACAGCGCCTGATAGGCGGCCACCGCCAGGAAGGGGTCGGAGGCCTTCACCGAAATCTTGTATTCGCGGAAGTCCAGGTCATCCAGAATCTTGGCGTGGTTCAGCGCGCTTTCCACCATCGCTTCCGGACAGGGTTCGCCGTATTTTTCCAGCAGGTCGGATTCCAGCGATCCGGCATTGACGCCGATGCGCATGGAACAGCCGTGATCCTTGGCGGCCTGCACCACTTCGCGCACGCGTTGCGCCGAACCGATATTGCCGGGATTGATGCGCAGGCAGGCAGCCCCGTTCACCGCCGCCTCAATGGCGCGCTTATAGTGGAAATGGATATCGGCTACCACCGGAATGGCGGCGGCCTTGGTGATCGCCTTCATCGCCTTGGTGGCGTCTTCGTCGGGACAGGACACGCGCACGATATCGGCGCCGGCTTCCTCGATGCCGCGGATCTGGTCGATGGTGGCGCGCGCGTCACCGGTGATGGTGTTGGTCATGGTCTGGACCGTGATCGGCGAATCTCCGCCGACCGGCACCTTGCCGACCATGATCTGGCGCGACTTGCGCCGGTGGATGTCGCGGTATGCGCGGATACTCATTCTTCTTCGTCCTTAACGCCTGATATTGTCTGCCAGGGACTGCGGATCAAGGGAAAGGCGGGGCAAGCCCTGTTGCGGTGCCCCTGCCCGGCCCAGCGCAATCCCGTCCAGGTCTACTTCCACCGCGCCCGCATTGTCGGTCGCCATAGTGACACCTGTCATATTGGGCACCCGATAGGCGTCTCCATTCTTGAGATCGCGATTGAGCAGGATTTGGCCGTCCGCGCCCCGCACCACAAGATGGGCGTCGGCGCGCATGCGCAGGACCACCCGCGGATTGCGGTTCATCGCACCATAGATCTGGCCGGCTGAAACGGCCGGAACCGCGGCGCCCGATGGAGTCAGAGATTGCGGCGCGGCGGTCGGTGGCGTGACGGAAAGCGGTGTTGCCCTTGTGGCGGGTGTCTTGAAACCAGCGGCGGGCGGCGGAATCGCGGAGGCCTGTTGCTGGTCGCCGCCATCGATCACCGGCACGGTGCTGGTCGCGGGCGACGGAACAGCGGTCTGTGGCGGTGCGACCACCGGCACCGGCGCCGGGTTGGCCACCGGCTTGGGTGCGGTCAGGACCGGCGCGGGCGGCACAGCCTGATTGGATTCGGTATTGGGCGCCAAAAGATGCCAGGTACCCCAGATCAGCGCGATCGCCACCGCGCCCGCGATCAAGCGCCAGCCATGCGGCAAGCGGCGATCGTCATGGTCCAAGGGAGCCGGTTCACGCGACTGTTCGTCGGCACGGCCGGAAATGTCGCGCTTGAAGCGTTCGACATATTGTGCGGCGTCCAGCCCCAGATGCCGGGCATAGGAGCGAACAAAACCGATCGCATAGGTTTTCCCCGGCAGGTCTTCCAGCCGGTCGTTTTCCAGCGCCTCGAGATGATCCTTGCGGATCTTCAGCGCCCGCGACACCTGGGCGATCTCGTCGCCGCGCCGCAGCCGTGCCGCGCGCAAGTCATGGCCCACCGTCTCCAGCGGGCTTTCGCTGTCTCCGGAGATCTCGCGCAAATGAATGCGGCGGGTATTCAGGCCGTCCATATTCCTACCGCCGTCATTCTTCACGGGAATCTGTGTAATTTTGGTCATAAAACTGCACGACTCGCGCGCCGCCCCAAAATACCCAAAAATGAGGCCGGGCGCGGCTAAATATTTGTGTCGCCTATCTTATCCGAACATGGGCGGGCGGGACAACCGCTGCACCGCAAAAAGTCCCGGACAGGCCTAGTTGGCGAAAAAAGCCCTTATTTCAGGACAATCCCCCGTTCCGCCGCGAAGGCGAAAAGCCGGGTCCTTAAAGAATGGTCGGTCCGGTTGCACAGCCGGTCGACAAAGGCCGCCACCTCCCCCAGATGCATGCTGCGGATCATCATCTTGATGGGGCCGATTTGGCCCGGCTGCATGGACAGGGTCCGGATGCCCAGGCCCAGCAGCGCCATGGCGTCCAGCGGCCGCCCCGCCATCTCGCCGCAGAGGCTGAGGTCGCCGGAATTTTCCGCCGCGCTGTTCACGATCAGACGGATCAGGGTGAGCGAGGCGGGATTAAGCGTGTCATAGCGCTTGGCGACGCGCGGATTGGTGCGATCCACCGCGAAGGCCAATGACAGAAGATCATTGGAGCCGATGGAGACAAAATCCGCCGAGCGCATTAGCTGCGGCAACATGAAAGCCAGCGCCGGCACTTCCAGCATGGCGCCCACCAGCACCTGGGCGGGACGCACCAGATTGAGCAGCCGGGCCCGTTCCAACTCCCGGTCCACCAGGGCGCGGCCGCGATTGAACTCGTCCACGTCCGACACCATCGGCAACAGGATGCGCAAGGTGCGTCCGGCGCTGGCGGTGAGAAGCGCGCGCACCTGGTAGCGCAGCAGCGCGGGACGATCGAGCGCGATGCGGATGGCGCGCCAGCCCAGCGCCGGATTTTCTTCCCGCTCCCAGCGGGCATAGGGCAAGACCTTGTCGCCGCCCAGATCCAAGGTGCGGAACACCACCGGCTTGTCGCCCGCCGCATCCAAAATCTTCTTGTAGAAGGCCGACTGGTCGGCCAGGCGCGGCATAGTTTCGCCGATCATGAATTGCAACTCGGTGCGGAACAGGCCGATGCCGTCGGCGCCCGACTGAACCAGTTGCGGCATGTCGAATTCCAGCCCCGCATTCATCATCAGCCGGATGGCGACGCCGTCGCGGGTGACGGCGGGCAGATCGCGCACCGCGGCAAAGCGCGCCTGGGCCTGGACGCGCAAGGCGCGCTTGTCCTCGAAAGCCTTCACGATTTCGCCGGCGGGGCGCAGATGCACTTCGCCCATTTCGCCATCGACCGCGATGGTGTCGCCGGCCCGCGCATTGTCGGCGATGCCTTCCAGGGACGCGACCATGGGAAGACTCATGGAGCGGGCGACAATGGCGACATGGCTGGTGGCGGCGGCCTCTTCCAGCACCAGCGCCACCAGCTTGTCGCGGCCGTAATCCAGCAGTTCGGCGGGCCCCATGCCGCGCGCCACCAGCACGGCGTTGGGCGGCAGGCTCTGGGCACTGGCCTCCTCGCCTGTCAAGTGACGCAACAGCCGCCGGGCCAGATCGTCGAAATCATGCGCCCGCTCGCGCAGAATGGGATCGCCCAGACGTTGGACCCTGAGGCGGGTTTCGTCCTGCACCCGTTCCACCGCGGCTTCCGCCGTCAAGCCAGTGCGCACCGCATCGCGCATGCGCTGGCGCCAGCCCTGGTCATAGGCGAACAAGCGATAGGCCTCGATCACCTCGCGTCCTTCGCCGGTGAGGTCGAGTTCGCTGGAGGCCAGCATCTCGTCGACCGATTCCCGCAAGCCGCCGATGGCGGCTTCCAGCCGTTTGAGTTCGGTCACCGGATTGTCGGCGATCATGCGCTCGACCTTGACGCGCGGCTCGTGCAGCGCCACCCGGCCCACCGCCACGCCTTCGGACAGGCCGTCGCCGGCGAATTTGCGCGGCCGGTCGATCCGCAGTTCGGGCTCATCCAGCTCGGCGACGTTGAAGAAGCCGCCCTGGGCCACGACCTCGGCCAGCACCATGGCCACGGTCTGCAGCGCCTCGACCTCTTCCTCGGCATAGACCCGCTCGGCTTTATTCTGGACGGTGAGCACACCGAACACCTGGCCGCCGCGCACGATGGGCACGCCCAGGAAGGCCTTGAACGGGTCTTCGCCGGTTTCCGGCCGGTAGGAGAAATGCGGATCGGCGGGCGCATCCGACAGGTTCACCGCTTCGGCGGTTTCGCTGACCATGCCGACCAGGCCCTCGCCCTCCTTCAGCCGGGTCTTGTGGACCGCGTCGCGGCGCAAGCCTTCGGTGGCGAACAGCTCCAGCACCTTGCCGGCGCGGCGCAAATAGATGGAGCAGACCTCGGCCACCATGTTGGAGGCGATGACGGTGACCAGCTTGTCCAGCCGCATCTGGGCGGATGTCTGTTCCGCCATGATCTCGCGCAGGCGGCGAAGGAGAAGGCGCGGACCGCCACCGGGAGACATTAGATCAAACCCCTATCCCATATGTCATGGCCAGCCGGAGTGCGGGCCATCCAGTTGGGCATAAGGCAACATAGCGAAGAATGGAACACAGCCAAACCGGCAAAGATGGCGAAAGCTTCATCTGGGTGGCCCGCAGGAGTTTACACTCCGGCCGCACTCCGCGCGGATCGGGGTGCAGGCCATGACACTGAGAGCAGTTCAGGCAGCGTCCAACTCATAGGCGGAATGCAGCGCCCGGACCGCCAGCTCGACATATTCTTCGGCGATCAGCACGCTGACCTTGATCTCGGAGGTCGAGATCACCTGGATGTTGATGCCCTTGTCCGACAGGGTACGGAACATCATCTGGGCGACGCCGGGATGGGCGCGCATGCCGATGCCGATGATCGAGACCTTGGCGACATCGGCGGTATGGGTGACGTCGCGGTAACCGATCGCCTTGGCATTGGCCTGGATCGCCGACAAAGCGCGATTCAGCTCGCCCCGCGTACAGGTGAAGGTCAAGTCGGTGGTCTTACCGTCCTCGGAGACATTCTGGACGATCATGTCCACATTCACGCCCGCATCCGCCAAGGGCCCGAAAATGGCCGAGGCGACACCGGGCTTGTCCGGCACCTTGTGCAGGGTGATCTTGGCTTCGTCGCGGCTATAGGCGATGCCGGTGACCGGTTTCTTTTCCACGATATCTTCCTCGTCGCAAAGCAGTGTGCCGCCCACATCGGGCGTGAAGGTCGAAAGCACGCGGGTCGGCACCCGGTGCAGCATGGCGATTTCCACCGAGCGCGTCTGCAGCACCTTGGCGCCCAGCGAGGCCATTTCCAGCATTTCCTCATAGGCGATCTTTTCCAGACGGCGCGCCTTGGGAACGATACGGGGATCGGTGGTGTAAACGCCGTCCACGTCGGTATAGATGTCGCAGCGCGCCGCGCCGATCCCGGCCGCCACCGCCACCGCGCTGGTGTCGGAGCCGCCCCGGCCCAGGGTCGAAATGCGCGTTCCGGGGGCCACGCCCTGGAAGCCCGCCACCACCGCCACCTCGCCGGCTTCGACGGCGCGCTGCATGTCCGTCGCGGGCACGCCTTCGATGCGCGCCGAACCATGCACCGCGCTGGTGTTGATCGGCACCTGCCAACCCAGCCAGGAGCGCGCTTTCACCCCCATGGCGTTCAAGGTGATGGCCAGCAATCCGCTGGTGATCTGTTCACCAGCCGCCACCACGACGTCGTATTCGCGCTGGTCAGGGACCGGGACCGCCATGTGCTGACCTTCGCCGGGCACCGGGCGCGCCGCGTCATTCGTCCAGGCCACCAGCTTGTTGGTCTCGCCCGCCATGGCCGAGACCACCACCGCGACCTTGTTGCCGCGCTCCACCTCCCGCTTC
>DATEIA010000295.1:0-13196 GCA_035279305.1 Rhizomicrobium sp. | reverse complement strand
CCAATGCCGGTTTGCGACACGGTCTTGGAGACGGCCACCAGCTTGGTTGCGGGCGCCGGCGCGATGGCGGCCTTTCGCGCCGCCTCGATGCGCGCCAGTATGTCGGCGAGATTCTGTGAAATCGTCATGCCCGCGAACCTAGCAAGCCACCGTGTTGGTCTCAATGCGCTGCTTCGCAGCGCGGCGCGTCTCAATGCAGACATGCCCTTGGTCCTGATGACCGACGACCGCAAGGCCGATTGGGCGCGCGCGGTGCGCGCCCTGCCGCCAGGCAGCGTGGTGGTGGTGCGGGCGCGCGAGGCAAAACAGCGCCATGCCCTGGCGCGGCAACTATCGGGCTTGGCGACACTGTTGATCGCGGACGATCCGCGATTGGCGGCGCAATGCGGTGCGGCGGGGCTGCATCTGCCGCAGCTGCGCCTGCATGAAGCGGCGCATTGGCGGGCAAGATTCCCGCATTGGATCATCACCGCTTCGGCGCATTCCCTGCGCGCCTTGATGGGTGCGCATTATCTGGATGCGGTGTTTCTGTCGCCGGTCTTCGCCACCGCCAGCCATCCAGGCGTGCCCCCGCTGACGCCGGTGCGCGCCGCCTTCATCGCCGCGCAGGCCCCGGTGCCGGTCTATGCCTTGGGCGGTGTCACGCCGCGCAATGCCGGGTTGCTCGCGCCCGCCTTCAGCGGCATCGCGGCTATATCCTCATTGCTCTGAGGTTCTTAGATTCAGGTGCAGGAATATAGCGTCCATTTTCAATTGCGGCGCGCCGTTGAAAAACGGCCCGCTGCCGCGTGAATAAGTCTGATGCTGCCAACCGGCGCTGAGCTGAATAGTGTCGCTGACGCGATAGCCGATGGAGGCCTCCACGCCGTTCAAGCCCAGCCGCGGCAAGCCGCCGGCCGCATCGGCGACGCCATTGCCATATTCCAGCCCCGCCATCCATGCGCCGTGCGTCACGGCGGCGGAGATATGGCCCACCCGTGTGGTGCCCGCCTGCCAGCTCTGGTTGATGTCAAAGCCATAGGCATTGCTCTGCCGGTAGGCGCCGCCCAAGGATAGGCCGATCTCCTCGGTCAGCGGATAGTCGGCGCGAAGGCCGATGCCCAGGTCGCTGACTCCTTCCTGTCCCGGTAGCTTGTGTTCGGCGCGCCCTTCCGCCACCGCGCCATAGGCGCTCAGCGCCACCGGACCGAATTCCGTCTCATAGCGCAGCGCGGCTTCCCAGAACGCCACCTGGCGTCCGGGCACATGCGGTCCCGCATTCAGAAACGGGAGCTGTTTTCCTTCCGAAGGCGTGAAGGACAGCGCCAGCTGCGCTCCGAACAGCGACGGGCTGGTATAGACAATCTTGGCATAGTTGCTGGAGGCGCCGACGGGCGTGCGCAGGGCGAACATGCCGGTCACCGCGCGATGGGTGAAGGGATCGCGGTAGAAGCTGGTGCGGGGATCATCCAGGCTCACGCCCGGATCGACCTTGGGGCCGCCGACCGCCAAGCCATAACCCGCGCCATCGGTGATGCCGATCTCGATCTGGCCCAACCCGGTCTGTGCCGAGCCGGTCAGGCGTTCGATCACATCGCCGTCATAGCGGCCGCGCGACAAGGGATCGGCCAGGGCGAAGGCCGCGTTGAGTCTCAGCGACAGGCCGCTGTCATAGTCGCGCCGGAATTCCGGCATCAGGCGCAGCACGCCGCTGGCCTGCGCGCCCTGCCAGCCGGGCTGATGTGGACCCGACAGCGCGCCGCCGGCTTCTGCCGCCAGGCGCAATTCACCCCGGCCCAGCGGCCAGGATGGCGGCGCCAGCGGCTGGCTTGGAAGCTGTGCCTGTGCCGGGCTCGCCAGCAGCAGGGCGCAAAGCATCGCTATCTTACGAAGTGGCAATCTGGCGGCCTCCTAAGTCCTTCCAGAATAAGCCAAACCAGTCCGTTTGGCGCAAGCCATCGCCGTTGCGTGGCAAGTCCCCCGCCGCTATAAGCCTTGTCCGGCGCGCCTGTCCCAGAGGAAAAGACGTTCTATGCGAGTTCTGCCCGCTTTGCTTTGCGCGTTGGCCCTGGCCGGCTGCGGTTCCTCCAATGACGGGGCCCGGGAGATGGATACCGGCACCAGCGCCATCGCCAGCGGTTCGTCGCGGGTGACCCTGGGGGTGAATTCCTACCTCTGGCACGCCTCGCTCGACACTTTGTCCTTCCTGCCGTTGGTCTCGGCCGATCCGTTCGGCGGCGTGATCATCTCGGAATGGTATGTCGCGCCTTCCAGCCCCAATGAGCGGCTGAAAGTGACCGTCTACATCATGGACCGCGCGCTTCGGGCCGACGGCCTGAAAGTCGTGGTGTTCCGCCAGGTGCGGGGCGCCGGCGGCTGGGCGGACGCCACACCCAGCCCGGACACCGCCCACAAGCTGGAAGATTCGATTCTCACCCGCGCACGCGAACTCAGGCTCGCCACGCTCGGCCAAGTTGGCTAGCGCATGGCGCGCTACAACGCCAAGGAATCGGAAAAGCACTGGCAGGCCGAATGGGACGCACGCGCCCTGTTCGCCACGCCAAGTCACTCCGACAAGCCCAAATGCTATGTGCTGGAGATGTTCCCCTATCCGTCGGGGCGCATCCATATCGGCCATGTGCGCAACTACACCATGGGCGACGTCATCGCCCGCTTCCGCCGGGCGCAAGGCTATAACGTGCTGCACCCCATGGGCTGGGACGCTTTCGGCCTGCCGGCGGAAAACGCGGCGCGCGATAAGGGCGTAAGCCCGCGCGACTGGACTTACGAAAATATCGCGACCATGCGCGAACAGCTCAAGCTGATGGGCCTGTCGCTGGACTGGTCGCGCGAGTTCGCCACCTGCGATGTCGCATATTATCATCAGCAGCAAAAGCTGTTCCTGGATTTCTACAAGGCCGGCTTCGTCTATCGCAGCCAAGCCGATGTGAATTGGGACCCGGTCGATATGACCGTGCTCGCCAATGAACAGGTGATCGACGGGCGAGGCTGGCGCTCGGGCGCGGCGGTGGAACGGCGCAAGCTCAGCCAGTGGTTCTTCAAGATCACCGCTTTCGCCGACGAATTGCTGCAAGGCTTGGACGCGCTGGACCGTTGGCCGGAAAAGGTCCGCGTCATGCAAAGGAACTGGATCGGCAAGAGCGAAGGCCTGCGCTTTCAATTCACTTTGTCGGACAAGACGGCTCTCGACGTTTTCACGACAAGGCCCGACACTTTGTTCGGCGCCAGTTTTGTGGCGCTGTCGCCGGACCATCCGCTCACCCAGCAGTTGGCGGCCAAGGACAAAAAGCTGGAAGACTTCATCGCCGCGTGCCGCAAGACCGGCACGGCGGAGGCTGAAATCGAAAAGGCCGAGAAGCTGGGCTACGACATCGGCCTCACCGCCACCCACCCTTTCGATCCCGATTGGAAGCTGCCGGTGATGGTGGCCAATTTCGTGCTGATGGGGTATGGCACCGGCGCGATCTTCGGCTGTCCCGCGCACGACCAGCGCGACCTGGATTTCGCCCGCAAATACAAGCTTTCGGTGACGCCGGTGGTGGTGCCGTCCGATGCCGATCCCAAGACATTCGATGTCGGGGAAGAGGCCTATACCGGTCCCGGAAAACTGGCCAATTCGCGATTCTTGGACGGCATGACGGTGGAACAGGCCAAGGCCGAAGTCACGGCGCGGCTGGAAAAGACCGGCACCGGAGAGCGCGCGGTGAACTACCGGCTGCGCGATTGGCTGGTGTCGCGCCAGCGGCCCTGGGGTTGTCCGATCCCCATGATCCATTGCGAAAAATGCGGTGTGGTGCCGGTGCCGAAGGATCAGTTGCCGGTCAAACTGCCCGAGGCGATCAACTTCAACGTCAAGGGCAATCCGCTGGATGCCGACACGGCGTGGAAGACCACCACCTGTCCGGCCTGCAAGGGTCCTGCGGTGCGCGACACCGACACCTTGGACACTTTCGCGGATTCATCCTGGTACTTTACCCGCTTCACCAATCCGGATTTCGGCGAACCGGTGGACAGAAGCGCGGCGGACTATTGGCTGCCGGTCGATCAATATATCGGCGGCATCGAGCATGCGATCCTGCATCTGCTGTATGCGCGCTATTTCACCCGCGCCATGGCCAAGCTGGGCATGGTCAAGGCCGCCGAGCCTTTTGCCGGACTGTTCACCCAAGGCATGGTCTGTCACGAGACCTACAAGGATGGAGACGGCAATTGGCTGGCGCCGGATGAAATCGAAAAGCGCGACGGCAAGGTTTTCCTGCGCGCCACCGGCAAGGAAGCGACGGTTGGGGCATCGGAAAAGATGTCCAAGTCCAAGAAGAACACCATCGCGCCGGAAACCATCATCGCCGAATATGGCGCCGACACCATCCGCTGGTTCATGCTGTCGGATACTCCGCCCGAACGCGACATCGAATGGACCGATACCGGGGCCGAAGGCTGCTGGCGCTTTGTGGGCCGCGTCTATCGCCTTTGCACAGAAGCCGGCGCCCTGCCCCCGCCCGGCACGCCACCCTCTGCCGACGATGAGGCTTCGAAAGCCTTGCGCCAGGCCAGCCACAAGGCCATCGCCGCGGTGACCGAGCATCTGGAACATCTGCGCTTCAACAGCGCCGTGGCGCAGCTTTATACCCTGGCCAATGTGATTGGCGCCTCCGACAAGGCGGGTCCTGCGGCGCGGCGCGAGGCGCTGGAAGCCCTTGTCCTGCTCTGTGCCCCGATGATGCCGCATTTGGCGGAATCCTGTTGGCAGGCGCTGGGACACGGCAAATTGGTGGCCGAAACCGCCTGGCCGAAATATGATCCCGCCCTGACGGAATCGAACAGCGTCACTCTTCCCATTCAAGTCAATGGCAAACGTCGCGGCGAGATCAGCATGGCCAAGGATACCGACAGCAAGACGGTCGAGGCCGCCGCGCTGGCCAATGACGGCGTGATCCGCGCTTTGGAGGGCAAGGCGCCCAAGAAAGTCATCGTGGTGCCAAATCGTATTGTGAACATCGTTGCATGAAGAATCTCGCTGTCCTCGCTGTCTGTTCGCTGCTCGGGGCCTGCGGTTTCCATCCCATGTACGGCAAGTCGCTGGCGCCGCAGCTTTCCTCGGTCTATGTCGAGCCGATTGCCGAGCGCGACGGCTATGAATTGCGCAACACGCTGATCGACACGCTGCGTTCCGATGGCGATCCGGCGGGCAAGACCTATCGCCTGAAAGTCGTGCTCAACCAGACCAGTCAGGGCATTGCGCTGCAGAATGACGCCTCCATCACCCGGTACAACAACCGGCTTGAGGCGCGCTATACCTTGAGCGACATGCGCGGCAATGTCTTGACCAGCGGCACCCAGACCGAATTGTCGGCCTATAATGTGGTGGCTTCGCCCTACGCCACCCTGGTCGCCGAGCAGGATTCCAGCAAGCGCGCCGCCCTGGACGTGGCCGAGCGCATTCATCTCGACCTGGGCGTCTGGTTCCGGCAGCACAAGAAATGATCGTCAAGAGTCACGAAGCCGACCGCTATGTGGCCGCGCCGCCCAAGGGGCTCTGTGTGGCGCTGGTCTATGGCCCCGATGCCGGGCTTGTGCAGGAGCGCGCCGAGAAGCTGCTCAAAAGCGTGGTGTCCGACCTCACCGATGCCTTCAATGTCGCGGACCTCAGCGAAGCCACCTTGCTGGCCGATCCGGCGCGGCTGGCGGATGAAGCCGCCGCCATCTCCATGATGGGCGGGCGGCGGGTGGTGCGGGTGCGCGGCGCGGGCAACGATCTGGCCGATCTGCTGGACTCTTTTCTGGATGATCCAAAAGGCGACGCCTTGGTGGTGATCGAGGCGGGCGATCTGGCCAAGACCGGCGCGTTGCGCAAGGTGTTCGACGATCACAAGACGGCCGCCGCCATCCAATGCTATCCGGATTCGGTGCGCGACCTGGGCGATGTGGTGCGCGATGCCCTGCGCGCCGAAGGCCTCGCCATCGCCCCCGATGCGCTGGAAGACGCGGTGTCGCGGCTGGGTTCGGATCGCGGCGTGACCCGGCGTGAGATCGAGAAGCTTGTGCTTTATATGCACGGCCAAAAACAGGTCAGCCTGGAAGATGTCCGCGCCGTGATGGGCGATGAAGCCGAAGCGCGCAGCGAAAGCGCCTGCGATGCGGCGGGCAGCGGTGACCTCGCCAAATTGGACCGCGAGCTGGAGCGGCTCTGGGCCTGCGATACCCAGCCCGCCCAGCTGCTGCGCAGCGCCATGGGCCATTTCCAGAAGCTGGTGCAGGCGCGCGAAAGCGCCGCGCGCGGCGAAAGCATTGACACCGTGATGAAGCGGCTGCGTCCGCCGGTGCATTTCTCGCGCAGCGCCGCCTTCAAGAACCAGGCCCAGCGCTGGAACAGCGACAAATTGGGCGAGGCTCTGGACATGCTGTTGGAAGCCGAAGTGTTGACCCGCACCACCGGCGTTCCCGCCGAAGCGGTGACGGGCCGCGCCTTGATGAACATCGCCGCCATGGCGAAAGGCAGGATGTAATGCTGAAGATTCGCGTCATTCCCTGCCTGGACGTCAAAGACGGCCGCGTCGTCAAGGGCGTGAACTTCGAGGGCCTGCGCGATGCCGGCGATCCGGTGGAACAGGCGATCCTTTACGACAAGGCAGGCGCCGACGAGCTTTGTTTCCTGGACATCACCGCCTCCCACGAAAATCGCGGCACCTTGCTGGATGTGGTGCATCGCACGGCGGAAGTCTGTTTCATGCCGCTGACCGTGGGCGGTGGGGTGCGCACATTGGAAGACATTCGCGCCTTGCTGCTGGCGGGCGCCGACAAGGTCTCGATCAACACCGCCGCCGTCAGCCGTCCGGAATTCGTCAAGGAAGCAGCGGAGAAATTCGGCAGCCAGTGCATTGTCGCGGCGATCGACGCCAAGGGCGTGGGCGGTGGCAAGTATGAAATCTTCACCCATGGCGGGCGCAAAGCCACCGGTATCGATGCCGTGGCGCATGCGCAAAAGCTGGTGGGCTTTGGCGCCGGCGAAATCCTGCTCACCTCCATGGACCGCGACGGAGTGAAGTCGGGCTATGACCTGGAACTCACCCGCGCGGTTTGCGATGCGGTGCAAGTTCCGGTGATCGCCAGTGGTGGCGTCGGCAAGGTCCAGGACTTGGTGGATGGCGTCACCAAGGGCCATGCCAGCGCGGTTTTGGCGGCCTCGATTTTTCATTTCGGCGAAGTCAGTATTGCGGAAGCGAAAGCCGCGCTTCGGGCCGCGAATATTCCCGTGCGAGCGATCTAAGCCCGCGGATCAAGCTGTGCGGGCACGATTGATAGCCGCACGCAATTCAGTCTAGCGTCGGGCATGGACGATCCGCGCGCCTCGGTACATTCGCTGGTCCGCCGCAATCACGGCGCCGACAAGATGGTTTTTGGCAAGCCGGCCAAGGCCTCCTCCCGCCATATCGCCAAGGCGATGCGGCCCGAAGAGGCCTTCCGCGCCACCTTGTCGGATTGTCTCTCCCAGATCACCGCCAACGCCGCCACCTTGCGGCTGGGCCGCTCCGTCGAAGGCCTGCATCAATTGCGGGTGGCGTTTCGCCGCCTAGAAGTGGCGCTGGGCGCTTTTGGACGGGAATTCGGCCAGGACTGGCTGGAAGAATTGCGCGGCCGCGCCAAGATTCTGGCGGGACGGACGGCGCCTGCCCGCGATCTGGACGTATTTGTCGAAAAGCTGCTGGCCGATCCGCCCAAATCGGGGGTGAGCGAAGGCCTGCCGCAATTGCGCGCCCGCGCGGAAAGTGCCCGCGACCGGGCCTGGGCCGCCGCCATGGCCTGTATTTCCAGTTCCGATTTCGAACTGTTTACCGATGACGTGGCGGCGCTGGCCTCCTCGCAATTGCCGCTGACCCGCGACCGGCGCCTGCCGCGCACCGCCCGGCGCATGCTGGACCGCCAGGTTGCACGCATGAAAAAGCGCGGCGAAGTGGCCAAGAGCCAGGAGGAGAGCGATCTCCACCGCTTGCGCATTGCGCTTAAGAAACTGCGCTATTCGGCGGAATTCTTTGCCCCACTCTATCCCAAGCGCGAGGTGAGAACCTATCTGCGCGATCTGCGCGGGCTGCAAAATCATCTGGGCGATCTCAACGATGTCGCCAATGTGCGAAGCGTGGTTGCCGGCCTGCTGCGTGAGAAAAGCAGAAAAGAAGACGATGGTCCGCTGCGCTATGCCGCCGGCGCCATGGTGGGCTGGTATGGGGCACAAGTGCCCGGTGCCGTGAAACAGGCCCTAAAACGCTATCGCAAGTTCAAGGGTATCCAGCCTTTTTGGGGTGAGTAGCGGCGCGCGGAACGCGCGTGAGCAGGTCCAGTGGACCTGCGAAAGCTACGAACGCCGCGAGCTTAGGCGAGCGGCAGGGTTTTGCCATCACGCGCATCAAATTCCAGATTGAGTTTTTCAATCACGGGCACGCCTGCCGCGTCCAGCGACAACAGCAATATCTTCGACACATCCAGTTCGGCGGGCATGGGCGTGGCCATGTTCCAGCCGGTGGCCAGGATATAGGCGGCGCGCAGCACGCCCAGATGCGCCACGGCCACGGCGTCGCCATCTTCGGCTGCAACATCTTTCAGGAAGCCCGCCACCCGCGCTTGAATTTCGCCGGTGGATTCTCCGTTGCCGGGACGAAAGGCCTCGCCCTGCCCGGCGCCCGCTTTCACAAAAGCGTCGGCGCCATGCCGCGCCAGAATCTCCGCCCGCGTCAGCCCTTCCCATATGCCCCAATGTTGTTCCATTAGCCGCGCATCCAGAATGGGATTTTCCAGGCCCAGCGCCTGCGCCGTCTGGCGGGCGCGCAACAATGGGCTGGCATAGACGCGCGTGACGGCGAGGGGAAGGCGTAGCGCCGCCATCTTCACAAGACCGTGTTCACTTAATGGAATATCAGTTTGACCCTGCACCTTGCCCAGCGCATTCCATTCGGTGGGGCCGTGGCGCAGGAAGGCGATTTTCATAGGAGAGCACCCTCATGCTTCGACAAGCTCAGCATGAGGAATAGCTTTAAGTCCTCACCCTGAGCTTGTCGAAGGGTGAGGCGCAACCGGCGAAGCCGAGAAAATCGATCCGTCGCTAGCGGCAGCGTCGTGCGACGATCGATTTGAGCGACGAACGCCCGAAGCGCAAGCGAATGGCCAGATGAGAGGATCAAACGTCGAACTCCACCACCACCGGCACATGATCGCTGGCCTTCTGCCAGCCGCGCATCTTTTTGACGATCTTGTGCGACTTGAGCGCGCCCTTCAGGCCGGGGCTGGCCCAGACATGATCCAGGCGGCGGCCGCGGTCGGAAGCTTCCCAGTCGGCGGCGCGATAGCTCCACCAGCTATAGATCTTCTCTTGCGGCGGGATGAAGTGGCGGGTTGAATCGATCCATTCGAACGCCGCCTGCGCTTGGCCCAGCAATTGGGTCTCCACCGGCGTGTGGCTGACGATGTTCAAAAGCTGTTTGTGGCTCCACACATCCTGTTCCAGCGGCGCGACATTCAAGTCTCCCACCAGGATGACGGGGTCTTTTTTCTTCGCCTTCCGGCGCGCGAAGAATTTTTCCATTTCCTGCAGAAAGTGCAGCTTGTGGGCGAATTTGCCGTTCACATCGGGGTCGGGAATATCGCCCCCGGCAGGGACATAGAAATTGTGCAGCTCCACGCCATTGTCCAGGGTCACGGCCATATGGCGGGCATGACCCTCGCGGCAGAAATCCTGGGCCCCGCTTTCGCGCAAAGCCATTTTCGAAAGCACCGCCACGCCATGATAGGCCTTCTGGCCGTGGATCGCCTGGTGGACATAGCCCAGCTTTCGGAAGGCCTCGGCCGGAAACAGCGCGTTCAGCACCTTGGTCTCTTGCAGGCATAGGACGTCCGGCTGCTCATCGCGCAAAAACCGGGTCACCAGGGAAAGCCGGTGGCGGACGGAATTGACGTTCCAGGTGGCGATTTTCAAAGTTTGCATTCCTCCTATGCTGCACGTGCACAACAGCAGTGGTTTTGAGTAATTAAATTGCTATATCAATGACTTCAATTGGTTGTCCAAGGAATTTGCCACAAAAATGTCTCGAAATGCATAGCTACCATCCATTGTTTTGCAATGCTTGAAGGGATATATTGCAGTGCAGCAAGGAGCCACCGAGGCAATTGAATATACTGCAAGGTACCTTGCGTAACATGGTAGCTTGCGGTACAAGTGTCCCGGGTTGAATTTTGAAAAGGAGTCCTGACATGACCAAACCCCGCATCCCCCTTCCCCAGCAGAATGGCGTGAATGCGTTTATTGTCGAGGCTTTCAACGCCGCCACCATCGCTTTGGTGGGCGTTCTCGGCATCGTGACCCTCGCCGCCACGATCTGATGAATTACCTGCGTTCCGCGAGCGGCCATCTGGCTCGCGGCGATGTCGACAATGCGTCTCCCCCCGCATGGTGCGACAAGCGCTCCACCCCCGCCCAGGCTATCATCGCCGCATTGTCGGTGCAGAGCCTGGGGGGTGGGACGCGGATCGTAAAATCCTGGGCCTTGCACAATTGGGCCAGTGCGGTGCCGATAGCCTGATTGGCGGCGACCCCGCCGGCCACGACAAAGGTGTTTCGGTGCGGAAAATCGCGGCGGAACATCTCCATCGCGATGCGGCTGCGGTCGCAGAGAATATCGATCACCGCGGCCTGAAAGCTGGCGCTGGCGTCCGCGACGTTCACGTCCTTCTGCGCGATCTGGCGCAGCGCCGTCTTCAGGCCTGAAAAAGAAAAATCCGCCCTCTCATGCCTGTTCCAGTCGCGCCTGTTCAGCAAGGGGCGGGGCAGATCATAGGCTTTGGCATTGCCGCTTTTGGCGGTGGCTTCGACCGCAGGCCCACCAGGATAGGGAAGGCCCAGAATCTTGGCGGTCTTGTCAAAGGCTTCCCCCACCGCATCGTCGATGGTGCTGCCATAGAGGCGAAAATCTTCCGGCCCCCCCACCCCGACAAGCTGGCAATGCCCGCCGGACACCAAAAGCAGCAGAAACGGAAATTCCACGCCATGGGTCAGGCGCGCGGTCAGGGCATGGCCCATCAGATGATTGACCGCGACCAGGGGCTTGCCCGCGCCAAGCGCCAGGGCCTTGGCCGTCGTCAGCCCCACCATGACGCCGCCGATCAGTCCGGGCCCTGCCGTGGCGGCGACCCCATCCAGCTCCGCCATGGTCACGCCGGACTCGTTCAATGCGCGTTCGACAATATCGTCCAATATTTCCAGATGGGCGCGAGAGGCGATCTCCGGCACCACCCCGCCATAGGGTGCATGGGCTTCGGTCTGGCTGAACACGATATTGGACAGGATGGTGCCGGGCCCGGGAATGCGCCCGCGCACCACCGCCGCCGCGGTTTCGTCGCAGCTGGTTTCAATACCCAGAACAGTGAGGGTCTTGCCGGTCATGGGACGGTGCTTTACGCCGAATTGCCCATCCCGCAAAGTCATTGAGATATGCGCATTCTTGTGACCAGACCGCTGGAAGACGGCCGAGACATCGCGGCGCTGCTTGCCGGGCGCGGCCATCGGGCCTTGCTGGCGCCGCTGCTGGAGCCGCGTTTCCTGGACGGTCCTTTGCTGGAAGAGCAGGGCGGCGAATTGGAAAATGTCCAGGCCCTGCTGGCCACCAGCGCCAATGGCATCCGTGCCTTCATCCGGCGCTCGGCGCGGCGCGATCTGCCGGTCTTCGCCGTCGGCCCCCAAACCGCGCACGAAGCACTGAAGTCAGGCTTCACGGATGTGCGAAGCGCCGATGGCGACGCCAAGGCCTTGGCCGAAGCGACCCGGCGTTGGGCTTCGCCGCAAGGAATTTTGCTGCATGTCTGTGCCCAGGACGCGCCCGGCGTCTTGGCGGAAAGTCTCACCGCTGCCGGTTTCTCGGTGCGCCGCTGCGCGCTCTATGCCATCGAACCGGCGGCACGGCTGCCGCCCGAAGCCGAAACCGCGCTCAAACAGGGCGCGTTGGATGCGGTGATGTTTTTTTCTCCCCGCACCGCCCGCATCTTTGGTGGGTTGGCGGATACTCTGCCCACGGAGCGCCTGACGGCTTTTTGCATCAGCCCCGCCACCGCCCAGGCGCTGGGGCCCCTGCGCTTTGCCCAAGTCGCGGTTGCGGCGCGCCCCAACCAGGATGCGATGCTGGTGCTTGTGAAATAAGGTCCTGCGGCTGCTCGATTTTTGAGCGATGCGAACGCGGGTTAAGCAGCCGGACCGGCTGGGCACTCGGTCGCACGGGCCGCCGCGGCTGAACACAAAAGCAGTGCTTGCGAGAAAGCCTGCCGTCTGTGCAGACTTCGCGTATGCAGCAAGAGGCTTTCGCCAACACCGAAGATTTCGGAGGCCCTGATATCGTCGCCGGCCCGGGCCGGATCACCCGCCCCGGCTTGGATGCGCCCTACGCCAATTATGAGTTGGGCAAGCCCTATGACGAGATGTTCAGCCGCGACGGCAAGGCGCGGTTGCCTTATGCGGTGATGGATTCGCGGATTTCCACCCTGCCGCTGGAAGAACTCAACCGCCGCCAGCAAGCCTGTGAGCAGAGCTTCCTGCATCAAGGCATAACCTTCACCGTCTATAACGACAACAAGGCCACCGAACGGATCATTCCCACCGATCTTCTGCCCCGCATCGTCACGGCGAATGAATGGGACCGGATCGAACGCGGCCTGACCCAGCGCATCCATGCCCTGAACCTGTTCCTGCGCGACATCTATAACGACGGAAGGGTGCTGAAGGACGGCGTGGTGCCGCGCTCCATGATTTACGGCTCCAAGCATTACCGGCGCGAGATGCGCGGACTGCCGGTGCCCCATGGCGCTTATGTCAATATCTGCGGCAGCGATCTGATCCGCAATGAAGCCGGCGACTTTGTGGTGCTGGAAGACAATCTGCGCGTGCCTTCGGGCGTCAGCTATATGCTGGCAAACCGCGATGTGGCGCGGCGCGCCTTTCCGGCGGTTTTCCGCTCCATGGGGGTGCGCCCGATCGAGCACTATCCGCTGGAGTTGCTGGCGACCTTGCGCTCGCTGACGCCTTTTCATGAAGACGTTTCCATCGCGGTGCTGACGCCGGGCGTGTTCAACAGCGCCTATTTCGAGCACGCCTTCCTTGCGCGGCAGATGGGCGTGGAACTGGTGGAGGGGCGCGATCTGCTGGTCAATGACAATGTCGTCTA
>DATEIA010000294.1:0-4768 GCA_035279305.1 Rhizomicrobium sp. | reverse complement strand
GGCTTGCCGCCCAGCATTTTGTCGGCAACCAGCCGCTCCACCAGTTTGCGGCCGATCATGCCGCCCGATCCGGTGACCAAAATCTTCATGACGTCATCTTCCCGTGATTTGCGCCGGCGACCATAGCGCAATGGATTGCGGCGCGAACCGCGTTGCCATCGGGGCGCGGCTAACCTCGGCCATGCTCAGCTCATAGGGATAACCGGCATGCTGCGCCGCAACGTCAGGTGCGAACTTTTCGCATATTGTGCCTTTGACGCGCCGCGACCCGGGGGATAGCGTCGCTCAAAACCGGGCTGGAACTCGGCCTATCGGGAGGAAGAATGTACGCTTTGAAATCTGTCTTTGCATGGACCCTTGTCTGCCTGCCTCTTGCTTGCCTTGGCGCCGCCTCGGCGCAGGATGCGATCCCCAATCCTTATGCCGCGCCCGAACGTCAATGGGCGTCACCGCCATCCGGCTCCTGGGGTTCGAGCGGGGGCATCGAGCGCGGCCCGCATGGCGAGGTCTGGGCAATCGACCGCTGCGGCGCCAACAGCTGCGACGGCTCCGATCGCGCTCCCGTCGTGCAGATCGACCTGGCCACCGGCAAGGCGATCAAGAGCATTGGCGCCGGGCTGTTTGTGTTTCCCCACGGCCTGCATGTGGACCGGCACGGCGATATCTGGGTCACCGACGGAGCGATTTCCAAGGACGGCAGGAAGGGCCTGCAGGTCATCAAGCTTTCGCCCGCCGGCAAGGTGCTGATGACGCTGGGCACAGCGGGGCAGCGCGGCGACGATGAAACGCATTTCCAGTCGCCCACCGATGTGGTCACCGCGCCCAATGGCGATATCTTCGTCGCCGACGGCCACGCTGCGATCGCGTCCGTGATTCCGGCGGGCCTGGACATGCGGATAATGAAATTCGATTCCCACGGCAAATTCCTCAAGAAATGGGGCAAGGCCGGCAAGGGCTATAGCGAGTTCATCACCCCGCATGGGCTGGCGTTGGATGCCAAAGGCCGGCTCTATGTCGCCGACCGCGTCAACAACCGCATCCAGATATTCACCCAGGACGGCAAGTTCATCACCGACTGGAAACAGTTCGGCCGTCCGACCGGCATACACATCGCCGGCGACCGGCTTTATGCCATCGACCCCGATTCCACCGAAGCCATCCATCCCGGCTGGAAGAAGGGCGTGTGGATCGGCAGCATCTCCAGCGGCAAGGCCGAAGCCTTTGTGCCGGACGAACAGGCGGGCGAAGGCGTGATGGCCATGCCTGACGGCACTATATATGGCGCGGTGAATGTCGCGCCGCACGGCATCACACGATATTTGAAACAATCAGCTTCAAAGGAAAAGCGGTCATGAGTGACAGTCGACGAAACTTTCTGGTCAAGTCTTTTGGCGCCAGCGGCGCCGCTTGGCTGGCGGCAAACTGGCCGGCCCAGGTCGCGGCGGCCGAGAAGGCCTTTGGCATGGGCGCCTTCACCTATTTCACCCGCGAACAGGCGGCGGACGTGGATGCCATCGCGGCCCAGGTCTATCCCAGCGACTCCACGCCCGGCGCCAAGGAAGCGCAGGTGATTTATTTCATCGATCTGGCGCTGGTGACCTTCGCTCAGGACAAGCAAGACATCTATGCCAAGGGCCTGGCCGATCTTTCGACCCGGACCGGCGGCAAGCGTTTCGCTTCGCTGCCGTCCGGCGAGCAGATCGCTCTGCTGACGTCCATCGAAAAAACGCCCTTCTTCAAGACGGTGCGCGATCACACCATCATGGGCATGTTCGCCGCGCCCCAGCATGGCGGCAACTACAAGAAGGTTGGCTGGACCCAGATCGGGTTCGATGACAGCCTCAATTTCCGCGCGCCGTTCGGCGCCTATGACAAGGCTTGAGCGAGAAACCCGATGAAGAAATATAATCCCTCCGAAGAAGTGGATTTTGTGGTGATCGGCTCCGGCGCGGCCGGCGGCGTGATGGCCAAGCAGCTGGCGGTGGCCGGCTTCTCCGTCGTGGTGATGGAGCAGGGCGGTTGGGGCGCCTATGGCCATGACCAGGATTACACCAAGGACGAGCTGTCCAATCGCTTCCCCACCGAGCAGGACAAGATGATCAGCGACCCCAAGCGGCAGCGCAATACCTTCCGGCGCAACGTCAATGAAAAGGCGGTATCCGGCAGTCACAGTTATGGTTGCGTGGTGGGCGGCGGCACCGTCACCTATGGCGCGTCGAGCTGGCGGCATCTGCCCTACGAGTTTGACGAAGCCAGCCGTTTCGGCACCATCGCGGGCACCGGCATCGCCGACTGGCCGGTGAGCTATGATGAGCTCGAGCCTTACTATACCCAGGCGGAGTGGGAGATCGGCATTTCCGGCCCCAACATCAAGACGCCGCTGATCGCGCCCATGTCCAAGCCGTATCCTTGCCCGCCGCTGCCGCTGAAAAGCTCCGGCGCGCTGATGATGAAGGCGGCGGCCAAGCTGAACCTGACGGTGACGCCCAACGTCGCGGCCATCATCACCGAGCCCATGAACGGACGCAGCGCCTGCATCAATTGCGGTATGTGCTCGGGCTATGGCTGCCAGGTGAAGGCGCGGTCCTCCTCGGCGGTGGCGCTGTTGCCGATCGCGGTGGCGACCGGCAATTGCGAGATCCGCGTCAATTCCTATGTCCGCGAAATCAATGTCGATGCGTCGGGCCGCGCCACCGGCGTGACCTATTTCGACAAGGCCAACGACAATCGCGAGGTCTTCCAAAAGGCCAAGTGCGTGGTGCTTTCCGCCAACGGCACCGAAACGCCGCGTTTGTTGCTGCTCTCCAAATCCAATCGCTTCCCGCAGGGCCTGGCCAATTCCAGCGGCATTGTCGGCAAGTATCTGATGAGCGGCAATGGCGGCGGCGCCTCCGGCCTCTTCAGCGATCCGCTGAACGAGTATAAGGGTTGCGTTACCGGCTCCGCGGTTCTGTCCTATGTGCCCAATGACGTGAAGGGCCGCGGCTGGTATGGCGGCGGCCGCATGACGGCGCGCGGCCAGATGTCGCCCATCCAGTATGGGTTGGCGGGCCCGCACGGCGCGCCAAGCTGGGGCGCCGGCTACAAGAAGGCGCTGATCGAACAGGCCAACCGCAGGCTGACGATGGTGAACTTTATCTCCCAGCTGCCACTCGAAACCAACACCGTGGACCTGGATCCCGATGTGAAGGATGCCTGGGGTCTGCCGGCCTTGCGCATCACCTCCACCAGCCATGAGAACGACTTCAAGGCGATGCAATTCTTCATCGACAAGTCGGTGGAGATATTAAAGGCCGCCGGCGCTTATGAAGTCTGGACGGAGGGGGTTTCCGACAGCAAGGGCGGGGCGCATTCCCGCGGCACCTGCCGCATGGGCAACAATCCCAAGTCATCGGTGGTCAACAAATATCACCGCGCCCATGACGTGCCGAACTTGTTCGTGGTGGATGGCTCCAGCCTTGTCACCGGCGGGCGCAACCATCCCACCATGACCATTTCGGCGCTGGCCTATCGTTGCGCCGATCATCTGGTCAAGGCGGCCAAGACCGGAAATGTCACGATCTGAAGGTTTCAAGGATCTGCGAAACGGCGCTCCGGAAAGGGCGCCGTTTTCGTTTCTAGAGCAAGTTGCGTTCAAGCGTAACCGTTCTGACCTCATGCTTCGACAAGCTCAGCATGAGGATTAACTTATTTCCTCACCCTGGTCGCACGACGCTGCCGCTAACGACTGTCGAAGGGTGAGGGGGCACGATTCCGTCTGAAATTATTTTGCTAGGCGCCGGCGCGATGTATCGAAGGATTGGGAGGCGTGCGGTTCTTCCCTGCGATGGGAACGTCCCGCAAGGGCGTTTCCAGACGCGGCTGCCCCGTAGCGATGCTGGCCGCACGGCCGAGAGAACACAAGCATGTCAGCGGCCACCAGCGCGATTGCTTGGCGGTTGCTGCAATGCTGCCGGTATCGCTGCCTGCGCGCAAAATGCCTCCTGCGACCTGGTCACGATAGGCGTCAGGATTTTCGAAGGGCTTGCCGCAATCGCTAAAAACCGGAAATTCGGCGGTTTGAGTCCAGTTTGAGACGAATGTCACACTATGCTAGAGGCCGAAAGGGATTGCGGCCCACGAGCGAGGCGCCGGGCGAAAACGTAGGCGGTGTGGTACAAGCACCAACAGGTGCGGGTGTAGTTCAATGGGTTTGGAGCGGTCCGGCGGAGCCGGACGAAATGGTCCAGTGGACCATTTTGCGCGGCGAACGCCCCGAGCTTAGGCGAGGGGCTGGGCGAAAACACCGGCCCTATGCTATCAGCATCCCTGCGCGGGTGTAGTTCAATGGTAGAACGGCAGCTTCCCAAGCTGCATACGTGGGTTCGATTCCCATCACCCGCTCCAATACTCTCGGCGATTGAAAATTGATCGCGCTCGCGGCACCGCCGGCCCGGCCGCTCGCGCATCACTCGGAACGATCCACTGGATCGTTCCGTTGGCCTTCGGCCAACCGTTCCTCGCAGCTCGCGGCGTTCGCTCCTTTCGCGGGTCCGCTGGACCCGCTCACGCGCTTCGCGCGCCGTCGCTCACCCCTTCACCCGCTCCAAAAGCTTACAGCGATTTACTCAGAACAGTTTTGCGGGGTTGGGGCGCGCGTGACATCTTTAACGCTCGCCGGAACCGGCTGCTTGTCTGAGCGTTATGGTTCCCAAGAGGGGATGACCCTGCAAGGAGATAACCATGCGCACAAAAATGCTGATTGTGGGATTTGCCGCGACCTTGATGG
>DATEIA010000293.1:0-4912 GCA_035279305.1 Rhizomicrobium sp. | reverse complement strand
GAGCTGGCGAAATAGGGCGCAACGTCCAGATTGAAGCCCGGACCGCCATTGGCTTCCTGATAGCCCTCTTCGCGCATGGTCATCGCATCCAGGCTGATATGCGGATCGACTTCGAAGCCGGAATATTTCAGCATCGCGCCGGTATTGGCGCCCAGCGCCAGCATGGCGGCGGGGCGCCGGCTGGAGGCGGTGCGGGACAGGCCCCCCACGATAAGATCGCGGGTTTGCTGGAAATTGCCATAGGCCGCGCTGACCTGGGTATCGAGGAAGACGTGCTTTCCGCGCCAGTCGGTATAACCGGTCAGCATGTACCATTGGGTGTTGGTGCGGGTGGCGCGCGGCAGCTGCTGGGTCACGTCGCCGCTATAGAAAGTAAAGGCGCCGCCGTACCAGCCATTGCGCGGGCTGCCGCCATCCAGGCCCAGGGTAAAGCCGAAGCCGTGGTCCTTATAGGAGACCAGCGTGCCGTCGGCGGCGGTACGCCCGCGATTGCTGATCTGGCCGGTGAATTCCTGGCCCCACAGGGTCATGTCGCCGGCCACATTGGCATAGCTGCGCAACAGCCGCTGGCGCGCCGCGACCGGACCGCTGGCCTGGTCGGTGAGCATAACGGCGATCTCGCGGGTACCGCCCGAAACGTCCGGCGCGAATTGCGAAAAGACCTGCTGGGCCTGCTGCTGGGAGGCCGCAACATTGATGCCGCTGCCGGGCACGCCCGGCGTGTTGTAGACGGTGAGGCTGGTGGCGATGGTGGCGCCCAGCTCATTGTCGGTGGCAAGCGCCCGGGCCGCGAAGGGAAACTGGGCTTTCGCCTGAGCCGACAGATTGAGGCCGGGAGACCCGTCGGCATTTTTGGCGCCGGTGGAGCGCGGCCGTAGACGAAGCAGCAGGGTTTGCTGGCCGCTGGAATCGTTGTTGATGCTGAGCGGCGTGATGCCGCTTTCGGCGAAGGTTTCAAACAGAAACGGCGTGTTCTGGCTCAGCAACGCATTTTGGTTGGCGAGGGTGGTGTCGGTGATGACCGGGGCGCGGATCAGGGTGATGCTCTGGACCGTGGGAACGGCGGCGCTGTCGGCGGTGAAGCCCGCGGAAATGTAGCTGCCGAACTGCAAGCCCAGATTGGCGCCGGAAAGGTTCGCGCTGTCGGCCTGGACCACCGGAGTGAGACTGTTGAGATTGCTCTGGGAAATCGCCAGGCCCAGCGTGCCATTGGCGCCGATAGTAAAAGTGGAAGCCTGCAAGGCGGTGGTGGTGTTGGCGATGAAAAGTTGGCCGTTGGGATCGACCTGCACCGCCAGCGCGCTGGCGCCCGAATTGATCACGGCATTGACATAGCCGAAGCCCCCGACTTCCAGGCGATGACCGGTGCCGGAGCCGAAATCGATCAGGGTGGGCAGGGTCAAAGGCGCCAGCCCGGCCGTGTCGGAGGTGACGGACTGCGCCACGATCGCATAGTTGGTGGGGCTATTGACGATGCCGGTGTCGGGATTGGCGGTGGTGCCGCCGCTGCCGGTATTGCCGACATTCAGCGTGTTGCCGTTGCCGGCCGAGCCCATCAGGACATTGCCCAGGATGCGGCCGCTATTGTTGACTGTGACGCCCCCGGTGGTGCCTGCCGCCAGGTCGATGGCGGTGGTGATCGAGCTTGTCACCGCGCCGGTGCCGGGAATCAGCACCGTATTTTGCGCCTGGATCAGCCCGGCATTGTTGATGGTCTTCAAGGTGCCGCCCCGATCCACCAGGGCCTCGGACACCAGGCTGAAGGGTGCGGCGGCCGTGGCGATGTCCTTGGTCGGAGCAATCGTGCTGGTGGTCACACTGGCGACAATGCTGGCATTGCGGGTGACATTGACCACCGGCACATTGGAATCCTTGTCCAGAACGACACCAAAGGCGCTGCCCTGGCCGATGCCGTCAACGGTGGCGCTGATGGTGGCGGCGGTGTTGCTGCTGGCGGTGATAGCCTCCGCTTTTACGTCCAGCCTGGGCACGGTGGTGAAGGCACCGATATACAAGGCGGTGGCGGTGGTGACGCCGTTGGCGGTGACGGTCTGCGAATTGGTGGCGGCCTGGGCGATAATGGTGCCGGTGTTCAACAAGCCGCCGACGGCGGTGTAGGAGACCGGTGTGGTGACGCTGGCGCCATTGACCGTACGGGTGACATTATCAGTCCGGGCCTGCGGCGTGCCGCAGTTGGCCGGCGTCGTCGAAGCCGACCCTGCCGACGTACCAAGGCAAGTGAAATAGGTCGAGGACGCACCCTGAATGACGACAGCGGCCGAGCCATGATCGGCATCGATGGGCTGGGCGCTGATGGTGCCGCGGTTGATGAAGGAATAGCCGGGGTCGATCGAGTCGATGTCCGCCGTGACCGGGCCCAAAATCACGGGCCCGCGCGGCGAGGTCAAGCCGCCGGTAATCGATCGGGTCGGATCGATCAGCACCACCGGCGCGGATCCGCCCCCCTGGGCCAGGCCGGATGAGCTGATCAGCGCCTCGCTGAGATTGTTGGACGTGCCCGGTCCGGTATTGATGAAGCCGCCATCGATGCTGCCGCCGATGATCAAGGCGCTGCCGGCGTCCGGATTGTTGTTGGCCTTGAAGGTCTGGGTTCCGATCAGGGAGATGCGGGCGGCATTGATCAGCGAGCCGCCCGACGATGTGGGGCAAGTAAATCCGGACGGCGCGGCGGTATCGCTGGCGCAGGAATGGATACCGCCCAAGGTCTGGACGCCGATCAAGCCCGGGCCAACCCCGGAAATACCGGATTGGATGATAAGATTGCCGTTCAAGGTGCCGTCCAGGTCCACCACGATGCCATTGGAAGCGGTGGAATTGACGGAAGCACTTTGCGCGATGCCGCCGCCGGCCAGGAAGATGTTGCCGGTGACCTTGGTGCCCTGAAGCAACAGGAAAGCGGCGGACCCATCGCCCTGCACGATCACGGCCGACTGCTGGGTGGGAGTGACGGCGCCGGTCAAGGAGACGGCCTGGAGTGTTGACAAGGTGATCGGGCCGTAAAAGGTATTGCCGCCCTGGATGACGATGCCGCGCTTGGAAGTGCCGGAGCCGCCCACATCGATATTGCCGGTCGAAGCAAATCCGGTGGAGGATAAAATATTCCCGGCGCTGGTATCGATGATCACGCCCACGCCGCTATCGGTACCAGCATTGGAAATGGTGCCGTTGTTGGTCACGGTGTTGGCGGAATTGAGGGTGACCGCCGCGATACCGGCCTTGACGATTTTGACGCTGCCGGTGGCGTCGATGACGATATTGCCGCTGGTGGAGGTGAGGAGCTCGGTGGACGTGCTGGTGGTGATCGTTGTATCGGCGCGGGCCGCGGCAACGGCCGCCGTCAGCAGGGCAGCCGCAGCAGCGGAAAGCATCAAACGGTGCTTGATCAACTCAGCCTCTTATAAATGTCGCCGGGCGGCGGCGCCGCCAGTCTCGGCATTGTCTTCGCAAGGCCCGCTCCCGGACCTTTGGCCGCGCGTCCCGCGCAGCCCCGCACCGTTTACCCTTCGCCAGACACCCGGCCCCGGGACGTCACCGGGGCAGGACGCTCCTGCAGCGCCTTTGTACCCGGCTATCGTCCCGGTTCAACAGCAATTTTCGCTATGGGGCCTCCCTTGGCGGCCAAATCTGCCTGTCTTAATCGGGCGTTAGCGGCCTTCGGCGCAAAATCGCCCGTGAAAAAGCCTTAACAAACGAATTTTGCACCCATGACCCCGGCCCGGCACACCAGTTTCGCCAGGCTCACCCAGAAGGATGTGAGCGCCGCCGCAGCGCGCCATGAGATGCTCCAAACCGGGCGCATGGGCGGGGCAAGGGCGGTTTTCGCCTTCTGCGACCTTTCCGGCCTGGACCTGTCGGGGCGCAACCTGGCCGACGCCGACTTCACCGGGACAGTCCTGGAAGAAACCAATTTGGAGGGCGCCAAACTGGATTCCGCCAGTTTCTTCGGCGCCGATCTGCGCCGCGCCAATCTGGCGGGCGCCAGCTTGCGTCGCGCCGACATGCGGGGCGCCTCGATGCGCGGCGCCAACCTGATCGGCGCCGATCTCTTCGAGGCGGACCTGCGCGAAGGCACGATCGCGGAAAAGGACAAATACGGAAATCTCAAGCTCCTGCTGCACGATCTCGGGCCCTCGGAGCTGCCCTCCGCGATGATGAACAGCGCCAATCTGGCGGGCGCCAAGATGACCGGCGTGATCGCCACGCAGGCAGACTTCACCGACGCGGTGATGAAAGGCTGCCGGTTGACCCGCGCCAATCTGCGCCAGGCGCGGCTGACCGGCGCCAATCTGGAAAATGCCGACCTGTCGGGATGCAACCTGACGGGCGCCGATCTCGCCGGCTGCATCCTGGTGGGCGCGAAACTGGATTTCGCCAGTACCCACGGCGCCGATCTCAGCAAGGCGCTGACGGAAGCCGCCGAACCCGACCAGGAAGATGTCGCAACCATCGAAAACCTGCTAGCGGCCCATTCGCGCTGGGCCGAAACCGACGGCAAGGAAGGAAGGCCCGCCGATCTGACCGACAGGGA
This sequence comes from Rhizomicrobium sp., assembly GCA_035279305.1. Classification (GTDB taxonomy): domain Bacteria; phylum Pseudomonadota; class Alphaproteobacteria; order Micropepsales; family Micropepsaceae; genus Rhizomicrobium. The sequence goes on along the minus strand of DATEIA010000293.1, from coordinate 363 downwards.
TTTGCGCCATATTCCCAACTTTTCGCGATACATGCTGACGGCCCTGATCGCGCCGGGAGCGCTGCTTTACGGCGCCAATCTGGAGGGCGCGTCCTTGCAGGGGTCCAATCTGGCCGGCTGCGACTTGCGCTCGGCCAGGCTTGGCGGCGCAGACCTGCGCGGCGTCAATTTCTCCGGAGCCCAGCTCAACCATGCCGACCTGCGCGACGCCAAGCTTGGGCCGCTGCTGATTTCCGGGGGCCGGCTGTTGCCGGCGCGGCTGGACAATGCCCAGGCGCGTTATGCCGATCTGCGCGGATCCGATCTTCGCCGGGCCCGATTGTCGGGCTGCGACATGTCCTATTCCAACCTGATCGACGCCGA
>DATEIA010000292.1:0-8723 GCA_035279305.1 Rhizomicrobium sp. | reverse complement strand
GAGGCGGCCTCGAAATCAAATTCCTCGACCTTGGAACCGTCGAGAATGACCACCCGTGTTTCTTCCGGGTGGTTGGCGTCGATGAGCATGCGCTTGGTCATGGAATTCTCCGGCGCGCGCGCGATTGTGGCCGGCGGCACGGCGTGCGGCGGGCAAATAGGGGCGGCGCGAATTGTTGATGGAACGGATACGCGCGATCCCACCCGTCGAAACGGCCAAAGACATCACACGGTCTTGGGCCGGGACAGCGTCGAGTGGGAGCGCAAATTTGACAGTCATTGGCACTTCAGGCCCCTGCGGCCAAAGAGATTACCCTGCGGGGCCGTTGGGCTCGCGTTGGTCGCGTGGCATGCCGGGCCGGGTCAGGGGTCACGCGGCAGCCGCGAGAATCGCGAAGTGTGCCGCCGGACGTACTTTTTGTAGGGTGTACCCACAGTTTCAACAAGCGATTAATGGGCCAAATCGGGAAGTTCGGGCCGCGTTCATTATAATTATATGTAAAATCAATAACTTAGATAGGTTCTGGCGCGCAGCCGCAAAAGATTATTTCGTCCCGCTTCCCGCCGTCCCCGGTTGTTCCAGGTCATCTACAGTGACGGAGACTGGAGCATGTTGGGCGGGCGGATAGACGATCGCGCTGCCGGCATCGCCCTTGATCGCCAGCGGCTGGCGCGCAGAAGCGCGCAATCGTGGAACGGCGCGAAGCGCGCATAGATTGTTCTTGGCCTGGTTGTGGGGATTGGAAATCCGGCCCTCCACGAACGGAATCTTGAGGCTGAGTTCCTGCCGCCGCGCGACGTCCGCGGGGTTCAGGAATCTTTTATTTCCAGAAGCATCGACAATCCCCGAACCATGGAACAGCGGCAAAAGCAAACCGATGAAACAAACTCCCATGTTAGTGTGCCATGTCCGATTCGGAGCCGATCTTTGCGCAGTCCCGCAGCTTTCTTGATGGCCGCCGCGTTTCTCGCCGCGGCGATTCCGATGGCTGCCGGCGCGGACGACGCCATCACCAGGCTGCTGCGCGCCCAGGACGAGGCGGCCAAGCGTCTGCCCGTCGCGCCGTCCAGGCCAGCGCCGCAAAAACTTCCCGGGCCGAGCGTGGGGACCAGGCCGCAGGGGCCGTTGCCGATCGTGATGAGCGCGCGCATTGGCGAGCATCAGGACCGTACCCGGTTGGTGATCGAATTGTCCGATCCGGTGAATTTGCGCGCCTTTGCCCTGGCGAACCCCGATCGCGTGGTGATCGACCTGCCGGAAGTTTCCTGGCGGCTGGGCGCGCCGCCGCGTCCCAGCGGATATGGTCCCGTCAAATCCTATCGCTATGGCCAGTTCCGCGCCGGAAATTCGCGCATGGTGATCGACCTCAACGCGCCGGTGACGGTGTCGGATGCCCTGGTGATTCCGCCGTCGTCCGGCTTCGGTTATCGCGTGGTGATCGATCTTTTCCCCGCCAGCCGCGCCAAATTCGATGCTCAGGCGGGCTGGCCTGCCGACCTCAAGAAGCGCGAGAGCGACGCCGAAAAACTGGCCGCCTTGATCGCCGCCCAGACGCCCGCCACCAGCCGGGGCAAGAAAGTCGTGGTGCTGGATCCCGGTCATGGCGGCCTGGATTCCGGGGCTATCGGCGTCAACGGGCTGATGGAAAAAGACCTGGCGCTGGCGGAAGGACTCAAGCTGGCGCGGGAATTGCGCGGCCGCGGCTATGATGTGTTCATGACCCGCGACAATGACAGTTTCATCCCACTGCGCCAGCGTGTCGCCATCGCGCGCGCCAAGAAGGCGGATATTTTCATCGCGCTGCATGCCGATTCCAATCCCGATCCCGAAACCACCGGCACCTCGATCTATACTCTCAATGACGGGCGCTCCGACCGGGAGGCCGCCGCTTTGGCGCGGCGCGAAAACCAATCCGATGTGATCGCCGGCGTCGATCTGTCGGGCGAGAACAATCCGGTGGCGCCGATCCTGATCGGCCTGGCGCAGCGCGACACCCGCAACAAATCCTCGGAGTTCGCCACCAATGCGCTGAAAAGCCTGGGGCAGGTGACGGATCTTTTGGCGCGCAGTCCGCATCGCAGCGCCAGCCTGGCGGTGCTGGTGGCGCCCGACGTGCCCGCCGTGCTGATCGAGCTGGGCTATCTGTCCAACCGCGGCGACGCCACCCAGATGAACACCGATTCATGGCGGACCAAGGTCGCCGGCGCCATCGCCGATGCGGTGGATGCCCAGTTTGTGCGGGCTTCCCCCTCCCAGGCGGCGCGCTGAACCCTTTTTGCTCCCCCTCTGGCAACCCCATCCCGGCACCTTTATAATTCCGCGATCACATGCAGGCTTTTCTTTCCCGTCTTTTGAAATGGCTGGCCCTGGCCGCGGCCGCCTTGGTGGTGGTCGCGATCGGAATGGCCGCCTTTTGGCTGATTACCCTGACGCGCGATCTGCCCAGTGTGGAGACCCTGCAAGACTATGCCCCGCCCATCACCACCCGGGTTTATGCCGGTAACGGAACCGTGCTGGGCGAGTTCGCCCATCAGCGCCGCATCTTTGTGCCGGCTACCTTCATTCCCAAGCGGGTGAAGCAGGCGTTCATCTCGGCCGAGGATCGCAATTTCTACAACCATCCCGGCGTCGATCCGTCCGGCATCCTGCGGGTCGCGATCAAGGATGTCTTCCTGCTGCTGGAAGGACGTCGCCCGCAAGGCGCTTCCACCATCACCCAGCAAGTGGCGCGCAACTTCCTGCTCAACAACGAACTTAAAATGGCGCGCAAGATCCGCGAAGCCATCTTGGCGGTGCGGATCGATGCGACCTATCCCAAGGAAAAAGTCCTGGAGCTGTATCTCAACGAGATCAATCTGGGCCAGAACTCCTATGGCGTCGGCGCGGCCACGCTCAATTATTTCGGCAAATCCCTGGACGAGTTGACCATCTCGGAAGTCGCCTTCCTGGCGGCCTTGCCCAAGTCGCCCAGCCATTACGATCCGCGTTTTCATCACCAGGCGGCGCAAGACCGGCGCAACTGGGTGATCTCCCGGATGCTGGAGAACAATTTCATCACCAGGGAGCAGGCCGCCGCTGCAAGGGCCGAACCGCTGGTGACCCAGACAAGAGCCTTGGGCAGCCAGGCCGCCGACGTCGATTATTATGTCGAGGAAGTGCGCCGGCTCTTGATCGGACGGTATAAAGGCAAGGGCCTTTATGACGGCGGCTTACAGGTGCGTTCTTCGCTGGATACGCGGCTGCAGAACTATGCCGTCGGCGCCTTGCGCAGCGGCTTGGTGCGTTACGACCGCCGCCATGGCTGGCGCGGCGCCAAGAAGCATATCGATCTGGCAGACTGGAAAAAGCAGCTCGACGACATTCCGGAAGCCTCGGGCATCGAGACTTGGAAGCTGGCGGTGGCGCTCGCCTATGAGGGCAAGAGCGTGAAACTCGGTTTCGCCGATGGCAGCACGGGTCTGCTGCCCTATGACGGCTATAGATGGGCCAACCGGCAATTGCCCGGCGCGATCTGGGGCCCAAGGCCGACCACCCCGCAAGAGGTGGTCAAGCCGGGCGATGTCTTCTATGTCGAACCCTTGCCGGCGCCGGCCAAGCCGGGTGAGTTCGGGCTGCGCCAGGTGCCGGAGATCAATGGCGCGATTGTGGTGATGGATCCGCACACCGGGCGGGTGCTGGCCATGTCCGGCGGATTCTCCTACGCCTCCTCGCAATATGACCGCGCGATGCAGGCCAAGCGCCAACCGGGCTCTGCCTTTAAGCCCTTTGTTTATGCCACCGCGTTGGACAATGGCTACACCCCGGTCAGCAAGGCGCTGGACGCGCCCTTCGAATTGGACCAGGGGGCGGGACTGGGTATCTGGCGGCCGGAAAATTTCGAGAGGGGCGAGTATCTTGGCGATACCACCTTGCGCCGTGGGTTGGAATTGTCGCGCAACCTGATGACCGTGCACCTGGCGAACGATATCGGCATGAATGAAGTGGTGAAAATGCCGATCCGCTTCGGCGTTTACGACAAGCTACCGACCTTGCTGGCCAATTCGCTGGGCTCTTATGAGACCACCCTGATGCGTCTGGTCACCGGCTATGCCGAATTCGTCAATGGCGGAAAAAAGATCAGTGCCTCGCTAGTCGACCGCATCCAGGACCGCAACGGCAAGACCATCTGGCGTCATGATGAGCGCAAATGCGAGGGCTGCAACGATGCCAACTGGCGTGGCCAGGAAGAGCCGCTTTTGGCCGACACCCGCGCGCAGGTCATCGATCCCCGCACCGCCTATCAGATCGTCTCCATGCTGCAGGGCGTGGTTCAGCGCGGCACCGCCGCCTATGCGGTGGGGGCCCAGATCCCCAAGCCGTTGGCGGGCAAGACCGGCACCTCGTCGGACGCCAAGGATGTCTGGTTCATCGGTTTTTCGCCCGATCTGGTTGCCGGCGTTTTTGTCGGCTTCGACAATCCGCGCACTTTGGGACCGCACGAACAAGGCGCCACGGTAGCGGCGCCGATCTTCCGCGACTTTATGAAGGATGCGCTCAAGGATGCGCCGCCTACGCCTTTCCGGATCGCGCCCGGCATCGAGGAAGTGCCGATCGACTGGAAGAGCGGCAATCCGGTTCCTGCCGGCACGCCGGGCGCCATTATCGAAGCCTTCAAGGCCGGCACCGCGCCGGGCGAAGCCAATGCGCCGTCGCCGGAAGAAAATGCGCCGGGAACGGCTGCCGCCAACAACCCCGCGCCGCCGTCGGCGGTTGGGGAAGGTACCGGTGGACTTTACTAGGGTGAGGCCACGGCGCACATAGTGCGCGAGCAGGTCCGGTGGACCTGCGAGAGGGGCCGAACGCCGCGAGCTTGGGCGAGCGGCATTAGCAACAGGCTTTACCTCCGCAATTATTCTTCCTATATCCCCGCCATGCGCCCAGAAATCGCCCGCGCCGCCGATGACATCCAGCAGGCCCTCGCCCTGCTGAGGAGGCATCTTTGACTGGGATGCCGCAAGCCGCCGCCTGGATGAGCTGAACGCCAGGGCTGAAAATTCCGCATTGTGGAACGATCCCGCCGCCGCCCAAAAGCTGATGCGCGAGCGGCAAAAGCTGGAGAGTTCGCTGAGCGCGGTCACCAGGCTGACCAACGAACTGGCCGACGCCACCCAGCTGATCGAGATGGCGGAAGCGGAAAACGATGCCGCGATGGTGGCGGATGCGGAAAATTCCCTGCTGGCGCTGAACAAGCGCGCCGAGCAGATGCGCCTGGAATCCATGCTGTCGGGCGAAGCCGACGGCAATGACAGTTATCTGGAAATCCATGCCGGCGCCGGCGGCACCGAAAGCCAGGATTGGGCGTCGATGCTGCTGCGCATGTACACGCGCTGGGCCGAGCGTCACGGCTACAAGCTGCAACTGATCGAGGAAAGCGAAGGCGAGGGGGCGGGCATCAAGTCCACCACCTTGTTGGTGAAAGGCGAGAATGCTTATGGCTGGCTGAAGACCGAAGCCGGCGTTCACCGCCTGGTGCGCATCTCGCCCTTTGACGCCAATGCCCGGCGGCATACCAGCTTTTCCAGCGTCACCGTCTATCCGGTGATCGATCAGTCCATCAACATCGACATTCCCGAAAAGGACGTGCGCATCGACGTCTATCGTGCCAGCGGCGCCGGCGGCCAGCATGTCAACAAGACTGAAAGCGCGGTGCGCATTACCCATCTGCCCACCGGTATCGCGGTGGCCAGCCAGTCGGAGCGCAGCCAGCACCAGAATCGCGCCATCTGCTGGGACATGCTCAAGTCCAAGCTTTATGAGATCGAGCTGGAAAAGAAGAAGGCCGAGACCGGCGCTTTTGTCGGAGAGAAAAAAGAGATCGGCTGGGGCCACCAGATCCGGTCCTATGTCTTGCAGCCCTATCAGCTGGTGAAGGATCTGCGCACCGGCGTGGAAAGCCGCACGCCCTCGGACGTGCTGGACGGCGATCTCGATCCCTTCATGGCCGCAGCCCTGGCGCAGGAAGTTGGTGGTAAACCGCGCGAAAAGGTCGAGGATCTGGAATAATGGCGGACAGGCGGCGCGGAAAGGACAAGACGATACCGCCGCCGCGCCTGGCGGGACGCGCCATTCTGTTGGATGCAAGCGGACGAGTCTTGTTGATCCATTTTGCCATGCCCAGAGGCGATGAGGTTTACAGCTTCTGGGCGGCGCCGGGCGGCGGCGTGGAGCCGGGCGAGAGCGCCTTGGCCGCGGCGAAACGCGAGATGCTGGAGGAATTGGGCTTCGCGCCAGCGCTGCATGGCCCGGTTCATACCGCCGTCGGCATTTTCGAATATGACGGGGTGATGGTGGAGAACACCGACACGTTTTTCCTGGGCCGCTGCGATGTCACGCCAGCGTTGCAGGGGGTGACGGACAAGGAGCGCGCCGCGCTTCTGGCGGTTCGCTGGTGGACTCCGGAAGAGATTGAAAATACCGGCGAGGATGTCTATCCGCGCGACCTGGCCGAAGTGGTGCGGCGGTTTACGCGGATGTTTCCTGGCGGTTGAAGCGCGAAGTCTTCAGAGCAATGCGTCGGCGGTTATGACGGTGCAATATTCGCCGTCGAGATTGGCCAGAGACATGGCGTGAACGTCTTCGGCGGTACGCCAGGTTCCGGTCCAGTCCTTGCGACCGAAGGTGAAGCAAGCATCTTCCACCAGCCAGGTGGCAAAACCCAGATTGCCCGCCATGCGCACGGTGGCTTCCACCGAATTGTTGGTGATGACGCCCGCCACCACCAGTGCCTGATGTCCGGCGCGGCGCAACTGAGCTTCCAGGCCGGTGCCGATGAAAGCGCTGTTGGTGCGCTTTGCAATCACGGGTTCACCCGGCAGGGGCGCTGTTTGCGGCCTAAAATCGTGACCAGACTGACCTGGACGGTAAGGGGACGCCGGGTCCTGGGAATCGTGACGGATATGGATCAGTGGCCATCGGCGCGCGCGCCAAAGATCGAGCAGCCGCGCGAGATGAACCTCGGTCCCGGGATTGTTGCGCTGACCCCAGGCGGGTTCGTCAATTGCCCGCTGAAGATCGATCAGCAGCAGAACCGCGCCATCGGGTGGTTTCTTGGCGGGTGGTTTGCTGGCGGCGCTTATGTCGCGACCCGGCTCAGCGGCGCGAACAGGCTAGCCGTGTCCGAAGGCCGCGCGGGGGCCTCAACACCCTGGGTCTGGCCCGCATCGGCGGCAGCCGGGACCGCGTTGCCCAGCGGATTATCGGAATGCCGGCAATTGCCTTCAAAAAAGGCGCCCGTCTCCACCGCGAAGGCTTCGTGCAGGATATCGCCTTCGACGCGGCTGGTTGCGGCCAGCAGCACTTTGCGGGCCCTGATGTGGCCGACAACCTTGCCGCGCACCGTGACATCCTCGGCATAGATCTCGCCATGCACCTCGGCTTTTTCACCGATCACCAGGCCGATGCTGCGGATATCGCCTTCGACGCGTCCGTCGATCTGGATATCGCCATTCGAGCTCAAGCTGCCTTGCATCGTCATATCCGTGCTGATGATCGAAGGCGCGGACAGGCCGCGGCCGCGCGCGGCGGGCGCCGGTTGCGGCGCCGGAGCGCTGTCTTTGTTTCTGCTAGAGAACATGGCGGCCGGCCTCGATGAATTTGTTGGGATTTCTGGCGACGTCATCATACCAGACTTCGTAATGGACGTGCGGTCCGGTGCTGCGTCCGGTGGAGCCCACGCGCCCCAGGCCTGCTCCCCTGCCGACATGGGTTCCCACACGCACGCTGATGGCAGACAGATGGCCATAGCGGGTGTGGATGCCATAGCCATGGTCCACTTCCACCATATTGCCATAGCCGCCGCGATTGCCCGCGAACACCACCGTGCCAGGCGCGGTGGCATGCACCACGCTGCCCCAGGGACCGGCGAAATCGATCCCGGGATGGAAGGCATAGCGGCCGGTAAAGGGATCGACCCGCGCGCCGAAGCCGCTGGATTTGTCAAAGCCGGTGACCGGGACGGGGGCGGCCAGCGGCACATGGTTCATGGCCGCCGACAGGCCGTTGAGCTGGTCCAGCACCGCGCTAGCGCTGAGATAGGCATGGGAAAAGCCGGGGTCGGATATGCCTTCGATCCGTACCTGATCCAGCGGGATTTCCGGACCGCCGACGCCTTCGCGGCCCGCGATCTTGCGGGCGAAAGCGTCGGGATTGATGCCGGTGCTGCGCATCACATCGCGCAAATTGCCGACCCCCTGACCCAGCGTGCCCTCCGTCTTGGCCATCAGGAGATTTTCCGCGTCCCCGATACGAGCGATCCGCGAGGTTTGTTGCGCCAGGAATTGCAAGCCGGGATGGCGGGCCGCGATTGTGGAATTTTCGCGCGGCGGCGCGGCATGCAAGCGTTGGCCCGCGGACTGGAACATTGCGGCGACGCGCCGGAACATGCCCTCGAGCAGGCTGGATTTTACCGGCAGTCCGGTGCGCGGCTGCGGCGCAGGCGATCCCGGCATCATCACCAGCTGCGAAGAATCCTCCCCGGCCAGACCTTCGACATTCAGATCCGCTGTTGCTGGGGAGGGTCGCGCCGGCAAGTCCCGCGCGCGGCCGCCCAGGGAAGCCTGCACCTGGCTGGCGCGATCGAGGAACCCGGCAATGGCGTTTTGCTTGGTCTGCAGCGTGTCGGCCGCCGCCTTGAAACGGTCTTGGGCCGAAACCAGGGCCGCATTCAGTTCGTCATAAGAGGTTTG
>DATEIA010000291.1:0-4828 GCA_035279305.1 Rhizomicrobium sp. | reverse complement strand
GCTGATGCCCGCTTCGATCATGGCGATCGCCTGCGGCAATCTTTTCACCCGCAATATCTTCAAGGAGTTCCTTTCGCCCAACTGCACGCCGCAGGCCGAAGCCAAGGTCGCCAAGCTGGTGGCCTTTCTCGCCAAGCTGGGAGCGCTGTTCTTTGTCCTGGAATTGCAGACGGCCTATGCCATCCAGCTGCAATTGCTGGGCGGCATCTGGATCTGCCAGACGGTGCCGGCGGTGCTGCTGGGCCTGTATGTGCGGCTGGACCCACGCGCGCTGCTGGCAGGCTGGGCCACGGGCGTCGGCCTGGGCACCTGGATGGTGCTGCAGCTGGGCTTCAAGAGCAGCACCTATCCGCTGCACATTTTCGGACTGACGGTGCCCTGTTATGCCGCGGTCAGCGCCTTGCTGGCCAATCTTGCGGTCAGTTGGCTGCTGACCTTGGCGCTGCGCACCACCACCGGCACGGCTGAGAGCGACGAGACGCGGGCGGAAGATTACGTGTAACGAGCGCAAGCTGTGATCAAGTCTGTTCTTTCTTCCCTCTCCCCTTGAGGGAGAGGAGAACGGAAACGCCCACCGCGACTCAATCCAGTTACAAACTGCTAAGATGTTGATTCATCTACTGAGTCGGAACATGTCTGAAATTAAACTTTTGGAACGGAAGCTTGGAATCGCCCGCCAGATTCGCGATGACGCGCAGCGAGAAAACGACCCACGCTGGCTTGAGTATGCCCAGCAATCTCATGCAGCGTGGCAACGTCTTGAAGTCGCGAGACACGCTTCTGGCCGAGCCGTTCGTTAAATTAGGCGCGAGGGATTTTGCGGCGTGAGCAGGAGCGCCGAGCGATGTGCACTAAAACGTGCATGAGCGAAGGCGCGACGAACTCACGACGCAAAAGAACCGCGCCTAACCGAACCTGCCGGTGATGTACTGCTCAGTGCGTTTGTTATCGGGCGCGGTGAAGATTTTCTCCGTCGCGCCATATTCGATCAATTCGCCCAAATACATGAAGGCGGTATAGTCGCTGGCGCGGCTGGCCTGCTGCATATTGTGGGTGACGATCACGATGGTGTAATCGGCGGCCAGCTCTTCGATCAGCTCCTCGATCTTGGCGGTGGAGATGGGATCCAGCGCCGAGCAGGGCTCATCCATCAGGATCACTTCGGGCCGCGTCGCCACGCTGCGCGCGATGCACAGGCGCTGCTGCTGGCCGCCCGACAGCGACAGGCCGCTGGCATTCAGCTTGTCCTTGACTTCGTTCCATAGCGCGGCGCGCGACAGCGCGTGTTCGACGCGGCCGTCCATTTCCGAGCGCGGGATGCGTTCATAGAGTTTGATGCCGAAAGCGATATTGTCGTAGATCGACATCGGGAAGGGCGTGGGTTTCTGAAACACCATGCCGATGCGGGCGCGCAGCAGATTGAGATCCTTGGTCTTCAGCAGATTCTCGCCGTCCATCAAGATTTCACCTTCGGCCCGCTGGTTGGGATAGAGTTCGAAGATGCGGTTGATGGCGCGCAGCAAGGTGGACTTGCCGCAGCCGGAGGGACCGATGAACGCGGTCACTTTGCGGTCCATCAGCGGCAGGCTGATATTCTTCAGCGACTTGTTGGCGCCGTAATAGAAGCACAGATCCTTGATCTCGACCTTGGCCTTGTCCGCGGGCGCGGCGTGCCCCGACGCGACCGGCCCCGGCGCGGTGTGCCCTGCGGCGTGATGGTCTGGCGTCAGGTGAACTGCGGTGTCCATGGATCAGGTCCGTTTCTGGTTTTCGAGAATGCGGGCAGCGATGGAAAGCACCAGCACGGTCGCGGTAATCAGCAGCGCCCCCGCCCAGGCGAGGGAATGCTGATCTTCGTAGGGCCCGGTGGCAAAGGAGTAGATCACCGCCGGCAGGCTGGCCATGGGCTCGTTCATGGCGCTGGCGCTCCAACTCCATCCGCTGTTGCCCAGGGCGGTGAAAAGCAGCGGCGCGGTCTCACCGGAGATGCGCGCCACCGCCAGCAGCACGCCGGTGATGATGCCGGCCCGGGCCGCCTTCCAGGTGACGGATTTGATGACAAAATTTTGCGGTGCACCCAGCGCACTGGCGGCCTCGCGCAAGCCATTGGGCACCAAGAGCAGCATATTCTCGGTGGTGCGCACCACCACGGGGATCACGATCACCGTCAAGGCGGCGGCGCCCGCCCAGCCGGAGAAATGCCCCATACGCACCACCAGAAGTTCATAAATGAACAAGCCGATGACAATGGAAGGGGCCGACAACAGGATGTCGTTGACGAAACGCACCACAAAGGCCAGTCGTCCGTGACGAGCATATTCCGCCAGATAGGTTCCGGCAAAAAGCCCGATGGGCGTGCCCGCCAAGACCGCGATGGTACTCATCAGAATGCTGCCGCCGATGGCGTTGGCGAGCCCGCCCTTGCTGCCCGGCGGCGGCGTGATCTCGGTGAATAGCGTAGGCGACAAAGCCGAAACGCCGTCCACCAAGAGCCCGCCCAGAATGAATGTCAGCCAGACCAGGCCGAACAAGGCGGCACTCACGGACAGGCCGATAAAGACCATGTTGGTGAGCCGGCGGCGGAAATAGAGCGCGCGATTTGCCAGCATCTAATGCCCCTTGGCCCGTTCCATCCGCAGCAGCATGAACTGCGCGCAAGCCAGGACGATAAAGGTGATGACGAAGAGAAGCAGGCCGAGTTCGATCAGCGCCGACCGGTACAATTCCCCGGTCGCTTCGGTGAATTCGTTGGCGATGGCGGCCGAGATCGAGGTGCCCGGCGCGAACAAGGAGGGCGCGATCTTGTGCGCGTTGCCGATCACGAAGGTGACCGCCATGGTCTCGCCCAGGGCGCGGCCCAAGGCCAGCATGGCGCCGCCCACCACGCCGGTCTGGCAGAAGGGCAGACAGACTTTCCACATCACTTCCCAACTGGTCGCCCCCAACCCATAAGAGGCTTCCTTCAACACGCTGGGCACGGTCTCCAGCACGTCACGGGTCACCGCCGAGATGAAGGGCAGGATCATAATGGAAAGGATCAGGCCGGCGGTGAGCGTGCCGATCCCGAAAGTGACGCCGCCGAACAGCGTGCCGAGCACCGGAATATCGGCAACGGCGGCGGCAACCGGCTCTTGCACATGCAGCTGGAACCAGGGCGCGAAGACGAAGAAGCCCCAAATGCCATAAATGATGGAGGGAATGCCGGCGAGCAGCTCGACGGCGATGCCGATGGGGCGGCGCAGCGGGCGTGGGCAAAGATCGGTGAGGAAGATGGCAATGCCGACGCCGACCGGCACCGCGATCAGCATGGCGATCAGACTGGTGACCAGGGTGCCATAGATCGGCGCCAGCGCGCCGAACCGTTCGCGGGTGGGACTCCAGATTTCCGTGGTGATGAAGCCAAAGCCAAACGCCTTGAAGGCCGGCATGGCGCCGATGATCAGCGAGGTGATTACGCCCGCGAAAATCGCCAAGACCGTCAGCGCCGCCGCAAGCGCGGTCAACCGGAAGCGCATATCGCCCGCCCCGGCCCGGCGGGCAGTCTCGACTCGGGCGGAAAGGGCGGCAGGTTCGCTCAAGCTGATATCGGTCAAAGACGGCCTCGGAAAGTCGTGGATGGGAGGCAATTCACACCCCGTCCACGCCACGAACATCACAGTCTTGCAAAGCTTTTGTGACAGGCGCCCGGATGTTATGGTAAGTGCATGATATATAACAGATATTTCTGTTCCAGGGGCGCCCGCAGGGGCGCTTGGGGGTTAAACGGCCCGGTTCAGCCTTTAAACGTTTCTGAAGGGTGGATACGCGACACTGCCGCCGGCAAAAAACCCGGCAATAAGGCTGATATTTTCGATGTTGCGGACCCTTCGCATCGTCCTGGGCAGCGTGGCGGGCATGATCGTGATCGTGGCGCTGGCCGAGATCCTTTTGTTCGGCCGCTTGAGCCTGATCCCGCCGGTCTGTTTTGGCGCACTGTTGGCGCTGGGCCTGACCGTTCTGATCAAGACCCTGAAAGCCGCCCGCGGGCGCGGCGAAATGCTGTCGCGCCAAGCGAGCGAACTCAAGACCGTGGCCGCGCGCCTGGAAGCGTCCTTGAAGAATGCCGCCGTCATCAATGCACGGCTCAATCAAAGCGAAGCGCGCTACAAAGGCCTGGTCGATGCGCAAGGCGACGCCATCTTCCGCCGCGACGCGGCTAGCCGCCTCACCTATGGCAACGACGCTTTCTTCCGGCTGTTCGGCCTTAACCCCGCTCAAGCATTGGGCCATCCCTTTGCGCCGCAACCGCATCCGCAAAGCCGCGCGCCGGTGTTCGGCAGCTTCCTGGAATCGGGCCAAGGCCGTGCCCGCTATGACCAGCATGTGAAAACCGCCCAGGGCTATCGCTGGATCGCCTGGGAAGATTTCGCGGTGCGCGATTCCCAGGGCCGGCTGGTGGAAGTGCAAAGCGTGGGGCGCGACATCACCGACCGCAAGAGCCTGGAAGAGGCGCTGACGGACGCGCGCGACAATGCCGAGGAGGCCAGCCGCGCCAAGTCCGGCTTCCTGGCCACCATGAGTCACGAAATCCGCACGCCGATGAACGGCGTCTTGGGCATGGGCCGCCTGCTGCTGGAAACCGAACTTCGTCCCGAGCAGCGCACCTATGCCCAGGCTATCACCCAATCGGGCGAAGCCTTGCTGTCGCTGATCGGCGACATACTGGACTTCTCCAAGATCGAAGCCGGCATGCTGCATCTGGACGAAGACGAGGTGGATCTTCGCGCCATGCTGCCCAGCGTGGCCGAACTGTTGTGCGAGCGCGCCTATGTCAAGAATGTGGAAGTGA
>DATEIA010000290.1:0-2009 GCA_035279305.1 Rhizomicrobium sp. | reverse complement strand
GGCGTCGAAGGACAGCAACGCCAGCTTGGCGGCCTGATCCAAGGTGCAGTCCCGCGTCATGGTGCGGTCCAGGATCGGCTTGCCGTATTTGGTTTCGCCGATCTGCAGGAAGCTGGAACGCAGCGAGGCTTCGATGAAATTGCCCGCGGAATAGACCTGGAACAGCCGGTGCGTCTCACCCGCGATCTGTCCGCCGATCAGGAAACTGCCGGTGGGATCGCCATAGGGCTGCACCGAGGGCCCGTCGCGCGCGATGGTTTCGCGCAAGGTATCGCCGACGATGCGGGCGACCTCGAACATGGTGCGGGCGTCATACAGGTCGCGCGCCCCGCCGCTGCCCAGCATCTCGCGCAACTGGGTGGTGACCGACTGGGTGGTGGCCAGATTTCCCGCCGATAGGATGGCGATGACCCGGTTGCCGGGCAGGGTGATCAGGTCGAATTTGCGCACCCGCGCCACCTGATCGACGCCGGCATTGGACCGGGAGTCCGAGGCCAGCACCAGCCCCTCCGGCAGCAGGATTCCCAGGCAATAGGTCATGCGCCCTCTATACGCTTTTTATTGGCCGCGCCGCGAGGCCCTTTATCGCGCGCTTTGCAAGCATCGCGCCCCCATGCCAGATTTGTCCCGTTCCTGGAGAGTGTCATGCGCCGCGCATTTTTCTACGCCTTTGCCGCCTGGTTGATGGCTTCGCCGAGTGCCTGGGCCGCCGGCAAGGCCGGCCTCTGGACCATGACGACCAGCTGGCAGTTTGGCATGCGGGTCGTGCCGCCGGCGATCGCGGCTCTGGTGCGGCAGCAAAAATTGACACCGCCCACCAATGGCCAGCCCTTCACCCATTACATGTGCATGACGGGAGCCGAGGCCGATGGCAGCCAGCCGCTCCACTTCAACAACCGGGAGCTGGATTGCGTCAGTCGCACGGTCAGTGCGCGCGGTTCGGCCATGCTGGTGGAAAGCATCTGTCACGGTCCTCTGGAAGGCGTGGGCCGGACCCAGATCGACTGGCGCGGCAATCAGCATTTTGAAGGCCGGTACGAATTCAAGGGCCGTTTCCGGGGCGAACCCAGCCGGATGAGCAGCCGTTTCAGCGCCGAGTGGACCGGCAGCGATTGCCGTGGGGTTCGGCCCTTCATTGCCCCAACCAATTGAGCGGCGATTGACAGGACCAGGCTTCCCGTCAAATCTGACGCCGCCGATATTGGGGGATTGCCATGAATCGCAAACTCGTTTCCGGGCTGATCGCCACCGCCATCCTGCTCGCGCCGGCCGCCGCCTGGGCCGCCCATGGCAGGGCAGGTCTTTGGAATATCTCCACCACCATGCAGATGGCGAACATGCCGCAGATGCCGCCGGAAGCCATGGCGATGATGAAATCGCGCGGCATGAGCATGCCCGGCATGGGCGGTGCGCCGATCGTCACCCAGATATGCATGACCCAGGACGAAGTCAATGCCGACAAGCCGCCGCAAATGAAGAACCATGAGGAAAATTGCACCACCAAGGTTCTGAACCAGACATCCACGTCCGTCACCGCCGAATCCACCTGTCATGGCCGCATGGAAGGCGTGGGCCGCATGCAGATGTCTTGGCGCGGCAATGAGCATTACGAAGGCACTTACAGCTTCAAGGGCAGCATGCATGGCCGGCCTCAGGAGATGACCTCCCACTATACCGGCGACTTTGTGAAGGCCGATTGCGGTGCGGTGAAACCCTATACCGCCAAGATGGCCCACTGAGCCGAACAGCGAAAAAGCGGGCATTATTGGCCCCACGCCCGAGGCGGTTATTACCGCTTTTGGCGGGGATACAGGGTGTTTTTAACCAGTTGCCCCCCCATATCGGATGGTTAGACTGCATCCATCCTGCGAATCCGGAGACATGACATTGCGCCGCGCCGACCAAGAAGATGACGACAAAGACGACGACAAGTCCAAGGCCCCGGAACCGCAATCCTCCGAGATCGCCAAGGCGCTGTTCAAATCGCGCACGGTGCTGATCTTCGGCGA
>DATEIA010000289.1:0-3687 GCA_035279305.1 Rhizomicrobium sp. | reverse complement strand
GCGTCCACCTGTTGCGCGCTGATATCCTGGCGCGCGATCAAAAGATGCTCATAGAGAGCCATCTTGGTCCCTTTCCTTTGGCCTGCGGAACGAAAGCGGGAGGGCCCCGCCTTTCGCCTTGGCTCGTCCGGGACGCGCACCATGCGCACACCCCATCTTTTGAAGGGGCCCCGGCCGACCGCAGCCGTTGAGGGGCGGGTCTATAGAGAAAAGCCGCCCGCGCGGCAAGGTGGTCCCGGCCGTTGTGTAAACCCTTTGCATATCAATGGCTTGTTGGCGGTTCGCGGCGCGCGAGGGGCCGCGCTTGTAATCCCTCGCGTCCTGGCCAAGGCTCCATCAAAGGGCTGGGGGACAATGCGAAACAGCAAAAATGAGGCGGACGCGATCCTGCGCCGCGCTGCCTGGCGGCTGATCCCTTTCATGGCGCTGATGTATGTGGCCAGCTTCCTGGACCGGGTGAACATCTCCTTCGCGGCGCTGGCCATGAACCGCGACCTGGGATTTTCGCCGCAGGCTTACGGCTTTGGCGCGGGCATCTTCTTCTGGGGCTATTTCCTGTTCGAGGTGCCATCCAACCTGATGCTGCAAAAGGTTGGGGCGCGGCTGTGGATGTGCCGCATCTGCGTCACCTGGGGCCTGCTGTCCATGGCGACGGCGTTTGTGAAGGATCCGGTGAGTTTTTCGGTTGTGCGCTTTCTGCTGGGTGCGGCGGAGGCGGGACTCTATCCCGGCATGATCCTTTACATGACCTATTGGTTTCCCGCCTCGACACGGGCGCGGTTCATCGCTTTGTTCCTGGCGGGCGTGCCGCTGTCCAATGTGATCGGGGGGCCGATCTCCGGCTGGCTGCTGGGCCTTTCCGGCCACGGCCTTGTGGGCTGGCAATGGATGCTGATCCTGGAAGGAATTCCCTCGCTGGTCTGCGGCGTGGCGGCGCTATGGCTTTTGCCCGACGGCCCGGCCAAGGCGAAATGGCTCAGCGCGGCCGAGAAACGCGTTATCGCCGCGCGGCTGGCGGCAGACCAACTTCATGATTGGAAGATTGGCACGTTGCATGGCTTCAAGGAAATGCTGCGCGACAAACGAATTTGGATACTGATGATCCCGGATTTTTCCATCGTCATCGCGCTCTATGGCCTCAATCTGTGGCAGCCGCAGATGATCAAGGCGATGGGTTACACCAATATCCAAACCGGCTTCATCGTGGCGCTGCCTTATCTGCTGGCGATGGGCGCGATGGTCGGGTTGGGATATTCCAGCGACCGCAGCGGCGAGCGCGCCGGGCATGTCGCCTTCGGTGCCTTCGCGGGGGCCATCGGCATGGCGGGCGCGGTGCTCTTGACCAACCACAACGCCGTCTTCGCCTCGCTGTGCCTGGCCTGCTCAGGCATCTATGCCGCGCTGGCGGTGTTCTGGACCTTGCCGTCCTCGTTGCTGCGGGGCACCGCGGCGGCGGCGGGATTGGCGCTGCTCAACAGTTTTGCCAATCTGGGCGGGTTTTTCGGGCCCTATCTGATGGGATGGGCCAAACAGGCGACCGGCAATTATACCCTGGGCATGGAACTGCTGGCGGGAATGCTGGTGCTGGCGGGCGTGTCGGTGATCGTGATCGGCCGGGCATTTTTCTCACACCTTGACTTGCACAAGCCCTCTTGATTTGTCTCGCCCCGCAATGACTCGCGCATTTCTTTTCCCCGGACAGGGCAGCCAAAAGGTCGGCATGGGCAAGGAGCTCGCCGATGCATTCGCGCCCGCGCGCGAGGTGTTCCAGGAAGTGGACGACGCATTATCGCAGAAGCTTTCCAAGATCATGTGGGAAGGGCCGGAAGAGGGGCTGGTGCTGACAGAAAATGCCCAGCCGGCGATCATGGCGGCCTCGATCGCGGTGGTGCGGATTCTGGAAAAGGAAATGGGCTTGGACATGGCCAAGCATGCTTATCGGGTGGCCGGTCATAGCCTGGGCGAATATTCCGCCCTCTGCGCCGCGGGCGCCTTCTCGCTGGCCGATACCGCGCGCCTGCTCAAGACGCGCGGCCAGGCGATGCAATCGGCGGTGCCGGTGGGCGAGGGCGGCATGACCGCGCTGATCGGCGCGGAAATCGAACAGGCCGAAGACGTCGCGAAAGAGGCCGCCGCGGCGGGCGGCGTCTGCGTCGTGGCCAACGACAATGCGCCCGGCCAGGTGGTGATCTCCGGTACCCTGGACGCACTGGCGCGTGCGGGTGAAATCGCCAAAACCAAGGGCATCAAGCGCGCCATGCCGCTTTCGGTGTCCGCGCCCTTTCATTGTCCCCTGATGCAGCCCGCCGCCGACCGCATGGCCGAGGCGCTGGCGGCTGTTACCATCCGGCCGCTATTGGTGCCGGTGCTGGCCAATGTCACGGCGAAAGAGGCCAACAATCCCGATCATGTCCGCCAGCTTCTGGTGGAGCAGGTGACGGGGCGGGTGCGTTGGCGCGAAAGCATCCTTGCGCTGCGCGGCTTGAGCGTGGATACGACAGTGGAGTTCGGCGGCAATAAGGTTCTCACCGGCATGGTCAAGCGGATCGACAAGGAACTTGCTAGTATCGCGCTCGATTCACCCGCCGACCTCGAGGCATTTGGGAAAACTTTGTGACCTCACCCTTCGACAAGCTCAGGGTGAGGAACTAAAACGCAATCCTCATGCTGAGCCTGTCGAAGCATGAGGGAAGGAAAAGAATGTTCGACCTCACGGGGAAAACAGCTTTGGTCACGGGTGCATCCGGCGGCATCGGCGGCGCCATCGCCAAGACGCTGCACGGCCAGGGTGCCAAGGTTGTGCTTTCGGGCACCCGCGCCGAGGCATTGGAGGCTCTGAAGGCTGAGCTGGGCGCCAATGCCTTTATCGCCCAGGCCAATCTGTCCGACATCGCCTCGGTCGAAGCCCTGCCCAAGGCGGCGGAAGACGCTGCCGGATCGCCCATCGATATTCTGGTCAACAATGCCGGCATCACCAAAGACAATCTCTTCCTGCGCATGAAGGACGAGGAATGGGACCAGGTGATCCAAGTCAATCTCACCGCCGCCTTCCGCCTGTCGCGCGCCGTGCTGCGCGGCATGATGAAAAAGCGCTGGGGCCGTATCATCCAGATCACGTCGATCGTTGCAGCGACCGGCAATCCGGGCCAAGGCAATTATGCCGCCGCCAAGGCTGGGCTGATCGGCATGACCAAGAGCCTGGCCGCCGAAGTCGCCTCGCGCAACATCACCGTCAATGCGGTGGCGCCGGGCTTCATCCAGACCGCGATGACGGACGCCCTCAGCGATCCGCAGAAAGAGTTGGTCGGCCAGCGAATCCCCGCCGGACGCATGGGCCTGCCGGCGGAAATCGCCGCTGCCGTCGTCTACCTGGCGTCCGAAGAAGCGGCCTATGTCACCGGCGAAACCATCCATGTCAATGGCGGGATGGCGATGATATGATAGGAAAAACAACAACTTAATCAGTAGATTGGCGGGACCGGAAGGTTTATGTTACCTAACCGGCCACCCCACGAAGCACCAATTGTGTGGCCCGGCTTTTTCCACTGCCGGTTTGAAATCTAGGAGAGGCTTACAAGTCCATGAGCGATACTGCCGAGCGCGTGAAGAAGATCGTCGTCGAACATCTCAATGTCGATGCCGACAAGGTCACCGACACCGCGTCCTTCATCGAAGACCTGGGCGCCG
>DATEIA010000288.1:0-8886 GCA_035279305.1 Rhizomicrobium sp. | reverse complement strand
ACGAAGGCCAGGACGAGGTTCTGGCGAATATTGCGCATCGTGGCTTGGCTCAAGCTTCTGGCGCGCACGATGCCCGTAAGGTCGCCTTTGACCAGCGTGATCCCGGCGCTTTGCATGGCGACGTCGGTTCCCGTGCCCATGGCAATACCGATGTCGGCCTCGGCAAGGGCCGGAGCATCGTTCACGCCATCCCCCGCCATCGCCACGATGCGCCCCTCGCTGCGCAGGCGGCGCACAATGGCGTTTTTTTGTTCGGGCAGCACCTCTGCCTCGATATCGGCGATACCGAGCTTGGAAGCGACGGCCTGAGCCGTCAGGCGATTGTCGCCCGTCAGCATCACGATCTTGATGCCTTTCGCCCTGAGGCTGTTCAGCGCCGCTTCTGTCGTAGCCTTGATCGGATCGGCGACCGCTATAAGGCCAGCCGCCTTGCCGTCGACGGTTACAAACATGACCGTTGCGCCGTCGCGGCGTAATGCATCCGCGCGGCTGTTCAACTCGGCGCCGACGCCTTGATCACCGAGCAGCTTGACCGTCCCCACGCCCACGGCATGGCCGCCCACTTTACCCGTCACACCTTTCCCGGTTGCCGAGGCGAACTGCGATACGTCCTGCAGTGCGATATTCCGGTCGCGCGCGGCTGCGGTTATGGCGGCGGCCAAAGGGTGTTCGCTGGATCGCTCCAAACTTGCGCCGAGCGCCAAAATCGCGGTCTCGTCGAAGCCCTTTGCGGGCACAATCGCGACCATGCGGGGCTTGCCCTCGGTCAGCGTGCCGGTCTTATCGACCACCAGGGTGTCGACCTTCTCAAATCGCTCAAGGGCCTCGGCATTCTTGATCAGAACGCCGGCGCCCGCGCCTTTTCCGATCCCCACCATGATCGACATGGGCGTGGCGAGGCCCAGCGCGCAGGGGCAGGCGATGATCACGACGCAGACGGCGGCAACCAGGGCGTGGCCAAGGGCGGGGGCTGGCCCCCAAATCATCCAGGCCGCGAAGGTGACCATGGCGGCGAGAATGACGGCGGGCACGAACCATGCCGACACGATATCGGCGAGGCGCTGGATGGGTGCGCGGCTGCGTTGGGCCTCCGACACCATATGAACGATCCTGGCAAGAACCGTGTCCGTTCCGATTCTGTCGGCGCGCATCACAAGGCCGCCGGTGCCGTTGATGGTGCCGCCGATCAGCCTGGTGTTCAGGGCTTTCTCAACAGGCATCGACTCGCCGGTCACCATGGATTCGTCGAGGCTGCTGCGGCCCTCGATCACGGTGCCATCGACGGGCACGCTCTCTCCCGGCCGGACGCGTAGCCGGTCGCCAATATGAACCTGCTCCAGGGCGATTTCCTCGTCCTGCCCGGCATGGTTTATGCGCCGGGCGGTTTTTGGCGCCAGCTTCAACAAGGCGCGGATGGCGCCGCCGGTCTGCTCGCGGGCACGCAGCTCCAGCACCTGACCCAGCAGCACCAGGACGGTTATGACCGCGGCGGCTTCGTAATAGACCGCTATCATCCCCTCATGCCGGATTTCCATGGGAAACAGATCGGGGATGAAAGTCGCAACCAGGCTGTAGAAATAGGCCGTGCCGACTCCAAGGGCGATCAGGGTGAACATATTCAACGAACGATTCCGCAAGGACGCCCAGCCGCGCGCGAAGAACGGCCAACCGGCCCACAAGATGACCGGGGTGCTGAGGACAAACTGAATCCAGGTCGATGTGTTGGCGGAAACGTAGAGGGCGACATTGAGCGTGGGCACGTGGCTCGCCATCTCCAATACAAGCACCGGCAGGGTCAGGACCGCCGCGATCCAAAATCTCCGCGACATGTCGATCCGTTCGGGACTGGGGCCGGTCTCAACCGCCGCCGTCAGGGGCTCCAAACTCATCCCGCAAATCGGGCAATTTCCGGGACCGGTCTGGCGGATCTGCGGATGCATCGGGCAGGTATAGAGAATGCCGGCAGAAGCGGGTTTTGGCGCAACCGCGTGTTTGGCGTATGCGGCCGGGCCGGCGAGGAATTTCGAGCGGCACCCCGCGCTGCAAAAATAATAGGTTAGGCCGTCCAGAGAGGCGTGGAACTTGGCGGCCGCGGGATCGACCATCATGCCGCAAACCGGATCGCGGACTTGGACCAGCTTATTTTCCATAGCGGCTGAAAAGTTCGACCAGCTCGGAGAATTTCCGGGTCTGGTCTTTGACGTCCCCGCTTTTTATGGCGTGGGCGACGCAATGCGATGCATGGCCCTTGAGGATTTCTTCTTCGACTTTTTTCAGAGCGGCCTTGATCGCCTGCATCTGATTGAGGATGTCGATGCAGTAACGATCATCCTCCACCATGCGCGCAATGCCCCGCACCTGACCTTCGATGCGCGAGAGGCGGGTCAATATTTTTGGATGTTGTGTGGCCATGCTTGCATACTCCCAGGGGGTATAGTAGAGATGGCGGCATCCCTGTTCAAGCCCCTTGCTTGAACGGCGACAAACGCGACAGGTATCCGCAATGCGCGTCACGAGCGCCTGGTTTGTTATGCTTGCTATTCTGTTGCCCGGCATTGCGGCGGCACAATCGGCCTCATCGCCGCCTAGGGATCCCAACATGCCCGGTATGACCATGGCGCAGGGCGAACAGCCGGCCCAGCCGCATGCCGGCATGCCGGGTCATCACGATAGGCCGGGCAACGAGGCGCGGCCCGCCGGCAAGCCTGCGCGGGAAATCAGCCATGAGATGCCCGGCATGGACATGGGCGGCCACGGCATGACGATGCACGGCTTGCTGGGCGGCTATGGCATGTCGCGCGAGGCTTCGGGCACCAGTTGGCAGCCGCAGGCCGCGCCCCATTCCGCCATCCCTCTGATGGCCGGCGACTGGACGGTGATGCTGCATGGCCGGGCCAGCGGCATTGCCGACTGGCAGAGCGGACCGCGCGGCGGCGATCAGATTTTTTCCACCAGCATGGCGATGGCGATGGCGAGCAAAGATCTCGCCAATGGCGACACGCTGGGCCTCAAAGCCATGCTCAGCGGCGATTCCTTCATGGGGCGGCGCGGCTATCGGCTGTTGCTGGCTTCGGGCGAGAGCGCGGATGGCACCACCCATCTGGTGGACCGCCAGCATCCGCACGATCTGTTGATGGAGCTGGCCGCCACTTACAGCCACCCTCTTTCGGAGAGCGACAGTCTGTTTGTCTATGCCGGTTATCCCGGTGAAGCGGCGCTGGGGCCCAGCGCCTATATGCACCGCGCCTCGTCGCTGGACAATCCCATGACGCCCATCGCCCATCACTGGCTGGATTCCACCCATATCGCTTTTGGCGTGGCGACGGCGGGTTTGGTGCACGAGGCGTGGAAACTGGAAGTGTCGCAATTCACCGGCCGGGAGCCCGACCAGTTCCGGTTCAATTTCGATGCCGCGCGGTTTGATTCCACCGCTGTGCGGCTATCCTGGAATCCGTCGCCGAACTGGTCCTTGCAGGTTTCTCATGGCTGGCTGACCAGTCCCGAAGGGCTCGATCCCGACGTGAACGAGCGCCGCTTCACCGCCAGCGCCACCTATTTCCAGCAGTTCGATTTCGGCAGCGTCGCTGCCACCCTGGCCTTCGGCAACAAGCGTCTCAGTGACGGCACCGATACCAACGCGCTGCTGATCGAAAGCGAATACAAGCCCGATGAGGCCTGGACCTTGTTTGCCCGCGGCGAGAGTATCGAGAGCACGGAGCTTGTTCCCGGCGGCCAGATTCGCGGCGCCGGTGAGATCAGTCTGGGCGCGATACGCGACTGGGCCCTCGCCGAACATTGGAAGCTTGGCCTGGGCGGCCTCTATGCCTTTGATTTTGCGCCATCCTCGCCGGCCGCTTCCTATGGCAGCGCCCCCCATGGCGCCATGGCTTTTGTGCGGCTGGTGGCCGAGTAGTTTTTCGCGATTCTGCCGCCTTGCCCCGCCTGCCCAAGCGGGCTAGTTAGCACCCGCAAAATCGGCGGAAGGACATCCCATGGCGCGTAAGAAAATCGCTCTCATCGGCGGCGGACAGATCGGTGGCACCTTGGCCCATCTGGCGGCCCTGAAGGAGTTGGGCGATGTGGTGATCTTCGATATCGCCGAAGGCCTGCCCCAGGGCAAGGCGCTGGATCTTTCCCAGTCCGGTCCGGTGGACGGCTTCAACGCCAAGCTTAGCGGCACCAACAGCTATGCCGATATCGCCGGCGCCGATGTGGTGATCGTCACCGCGGGCGTGCCGCGCAAGCCGGGCATGAGCCGCGACGATCTTTTGGGCATCAACCTCAAGGTGATGGCGGCGGTGGGCGAGGGCATCAAGGCCAACTGCCCGAATGCCTTTGTGATCTGCATCACCAATCCGCTCGACGCCATGGTGTGGGCGTTGCAGAAATTCTCCGGCGTGCCGCATGCCAAGATCGTGGGCATGGCGGGTGTGCTGGACAGTGCGCGTTTCCGCCATTTCATCGCCGACGAACTCAATGTCAGCGTCGAAGACGTCAGCGCCTTTGTGCTGGGCGGCCATGGCGACACCATGGTGCCGATGCCGCGTTTCTCGACCGTCGCGGGCATCGCTTTGCCGGAACTGGTCAAGATGGGCTGGATCAGCCAAGACCGGTTGGACCAGATCGTGGACCGCACCCGCAATGGCGGTGCCGAAATTGTGGGCTTGCTCAAAACCGGGTCAGCCTATTATGCGCCCGCCACCTCGGCGATCGCCATGGCCGAAAGCTATCTCAAGGACCAGAAGCGCGTGCTGCCCTGCGCCGTCCATGTCGATGGCGCCTATGGCATCAAGGATCTCTATGTCGGTCTGCCGGTGGTGATCGGCGAAAAGGGCGTGGAGCGGGTGGTGGAGCTGGAGCTCACCAGCGCCGAGAAGAGCGGACTGGAAAGTTCGGCCGGCGCGGTCAAGGGCCTGATCGATGCCTGTAAGAAACTGGAACCAAAATTGGCTTGAACCGGCCCGTCCGGCCCCCCGATTTACCAAACCGAGCGATAGGCCGTGCCCTTGGGGATTGCGGTCTATTCGCCGCTTGTTTTGGAACCGGAAGTTTGAGACAAATTGACATAAATCGATAGAACTAGGGCCTGGGATGGGTAGCTTAGGGTCATTTCAGCGTTTGCCGCTGTTTTGGACGATTGCGGTTTTGGCGGTGGCCGGCTGGATGCTGCTTACCGCTGGCCTGATGTCGCCCGTCCGGGCTCAGGATGCCGCGGCCACTTTGGTGATCCACATCCAGGATGTCTCGCCCAAAGGGGGCACCCTCAGGCTGGGACTTTATGACGAAACCCGCTATCCCGACGACGAATCCGCGCCCGTGGCCAGCGCCGACGTGCGGGCCGAGCCCGGCCTGACCACCATCACCCTGAACAATCTTGCGCCCGGCACCTATGCCATCCAGACCTACCAGGACGTCAACAGCAACGAGAAGATGGACACCAGCTGGCTGGGCATTCCGCAGGAGCCTTTCGGTTTCTCCCGCGACGTCCAGCCCTACCTTTCCAAGCCGCGATTCTCAGCCGTGAAGTTCGAGGTGCTGCCGGGCATGAACACCCACACGCTGCATCTGCAGAACTCCATTTCGCTGCTCGCCTATAAGTAGGTTTTCGCGCTCGCGCGTGTTATGCACGCAAGTCCCATGAGCGACGCCTCGCCCACTCTCTATCGCGACCGCGATCTCTATTTCTTCGTCACGTCGCGATTCATTTCCACGCTTGCAATCCAGGTTCAGTCCGTCGCCATCGGCTGGCAGATCTATGACATGGAGCGCACGCCGCTGGCGCTTGGCCTGGTGGGCCTGTGCCAGTTCCTGCCCATGTTTCTCCTCACCCTGCCGGCCGGCGATATCACCGACCGTTTCAACCAGCGGCGGGTCTATAGCCTGGCGGCCGGCTTGCAGGCGCTGTGCAGCGCGCTTTTTCTGCTGCTCAGCCTGTACCGGCCCGGCAGCACCTGGATGTACTATGTCGTGCTGGTGCTGTTCGGCGCGGCGCGCGGTTTTACGGGGCCGTCGGGCTCTTCGCTGCTGCCCTTTTTGGTGCCGCCCGAGCGCATTTCCCAATCCATGGCCTTCAGTTCATCTTTCTTCACGGCGGCGACCATTTCGGGGCCGGCGCTGGGCGGGTTTCTTTATGCGCTGGGGCCGGTGCTGGTTTATTCCATCTGCATCGCGGGTTTTGTTGGCGCGGCGCTGATCGTCTTCCGGCTGGGCGGGCGGCGCTTCACCCCGGAAAAGACCGATCGGACCCGCTTGCAGCGCGTGGCCGAAGGGGTGACGTTCGTGCGCTCGCGTCCGGTGGTGCTGGGAGCGATTTCCCTCGATCTGTTCGCGGTTCTGCTCGGCGGCGCGACGGCGCTGTTGCCGGTCTATGCCCGCGATATCCTGCATGCCGGTCCGTTGGGCCTGGGCTTTTTGCGCAGTGCGCCCGCGGTTGGCGCCTTCTCGATGGCGTTTTTTCTCACCTATTGGCCGATCCAGAAACAGGTGGGCGCCAAAATGTTCGCTTCGGTGGCGGTTTTCGGCGTCGCCACCATGGTATTCGGGCTTTCAACCTGGTTTCCGGTCTCGCTGGTGGCGCTGTTCGTGCTGGGCGCATCCGACATGGTCAGCGTCAATATCCGCAGCAGCCTGATTCAGCTTTCGACTCCCGATACCATGCGCGGCCGGGTGTCGGCGGTTTCCATGCTGTTCATCGGTGCGTCCAACGAGCTGGGAGAATTTGAATCCGGCACCACCGCCGCCTTGATGGGCACGGTGCCGGCGGTGGTGGCCGGTGGCGTCGGCACTTTGCTGATCGTGGGCTTTTGGATGAAGCTGTTCCCGCCGCTGCTGAAGGTGAACAAATTCGCCGATGTATCCGTGCCGGTTTAACGCGAACTGCGGCCCTCACCCTTCGACAGGCTCAGGGTAAGGATATCTCTTATTCCTCATGCTGAGCCTCCTGAGCTTGCGAAGGGCAAAGCATGAGGCAGCGCGATCTAGAATCGATAATCCAGCGCCGCATAGAACCCGCCTTCGGTGGGCGCCACGCCATAGCGCAATCCGGGCGCCCGGTAGCGGGTGGTGAAGATCTTGCTGACGCCGAATGCAAGACCGGCGCTGGCCGCCACATCGTACCAGTGATGTTTCTGCGCATCGACGCGGCTCCAGGCCACAAATGTCGCCGCCGCATAGGCCGGCACGCCATAGCGCCAGCCATAGCGGTCCCACAGAAACTGCGCCGGCGCGAAGGCGAGCGCGGAGGTGTCGGACGGCATGGACTTGAAGTCGCTTTTGTCGGGACGCTGTTCGCGGATGACATGCTTGAGACCATAGGCCAGGCCCACGGTCGCGATGGTGTCCACGGTCAATTGGGCGGTGCCTTTCCAATCGTCCTTGGCCAGGGTGATGCCGCCCGCGATCATCGGCAGGGCAATGGCGATATCGGTGCCCAGATTTTCGCTGGTGCCCGCGCTTGCGGATGTCGCGCCGGCCAGGACCAGGCACGTCGCGGCAAAAAAATGGCGCATCCAAAATCCTAATGGGAACGGTTCAGGCTTTGACGTAGACGTCGACACGATCGGTGGGTCCGGTATCGTCCACGCCGCCCATCGCCCGCACATCGATGCGGTCCGCCGAGACGCCGTCATCGATCAAAACCTGGCGGATGGAGAGCGCCCGCTTCAAGGATAGGCGGCGCGCATCCGATCCCTTGTCGCCCTTGGCGCCGCCAAAGGCCTGCAATTCGATCCGCGCATTGGGACTGCTCATCGCCGCGTTGAGATCGCCGGCCAGGAATTTGAGCGCGCCCAGCGCCTGCGCGGCGGGGTCCGGCGCATCCTTGGCGAACAGGATCACGCTGCGCTTGGTGAGGTTTTCCTTGCCGGTGGTCGGACCGGCGGGCGCGGTTTTGGGCACGGGAGGCGCATTGCCGAACACATTGCTGAAATCGGGCGCATTGAAAGGGCTTATCTGCGGCGGCGGCTGGGCGCTGGCGACCCTTTTGGTCGGTTCAGGTTTGGTGGGTGGCTCGGGCTTGGGCCGGGGCGCAACTTCGGCAATCTGGGGCCGGGGCGCGGCGCGCGCCGCCGTGCGGCGCGGTGTGGGCATGTGCAGCCGGATCGGACCGCCGCGTTCGCCGGGATAGAGCAGGGACGGCACGGTGCGGGCATATTCTCCGCCCGGATAGAGCAGAGTGCCGCCGCCGCGCGCGGGAAGCGGATTGACGCGCACTTCCAGGCCGGTGTCCACGGTCTGCGCCAATGCGGGGAGAGCCAAGCCTAGCAAAGCCGCGACAGCAAGGGTTGACGTCAAACGCATCGAATTCGGCAGCTCGAAAAATGGGGCCCAAAGCACAGCCTAGCGGTAATCTAACACTTTGCAACCATTACCCAAATGCCGCACATTGCGCTGTCCGAAGAAAGCTTTGCCAATGAAAACAAGAGCCGCGGTGGCCTATGCCGCCGGTCAACCCCTGGTGATCGAGGACGTCGATCTGGAAGGCCCCCAGTGCGGCGAGGTGCTGGTCGAGATCAAAGCCACCGGGGTCTGCCATACCGACGAATTCACCCGCTCGGGCGCCGATCCGGAAGGCCTGTTCCCGGTGATCTTCGGTCATGAAGGCGCCGGCGTGGTGGTGGATGTGGGGCCCGGCGTCACCTCGCTGAAAAAGGGCGACCATGTCATTCCGCTCTACACCCCGGAATGCCGCCAGTGCAAAAGCTGTACTTCGCACAAGACCAATCTTTGCACCGCGATCCGCGGCACCCAGGGCCAGGGCGTGATGCCCGACGGCACATCGCGCTTCTCCATTCAAGGCAAGAAGATCCATCACTATATGGGCTGCTCGACCTTCGCCAATCACACCGTGCTGCCGGAGATCGCGCTGGCCAAGATCCGCGAGGACGC
>DATEIA010000287.1:0-6987 GCA_035279305.1 Rhizomicrobium sp. | reverse complement strand
GCGCGACGTGCTGGTGGCCAGTTTCGGCACCGCCTTGCTGTTCGAATTCGGCCAGAGCCTGATCGGCTATTACCTGGCCAATTTCATCACCGCCAGCATCTATGGCGCGGCGGGCGGCATCATCGTGCTGCTGCTATGGGTTTATTATTCGGCGCAGATATTCCTGCTGGGCGCGGAGTTCACCAAGGTCTGGGCCAACCATTACGGCAGCCAGCGGCGTGAGCACGGATGACACCGGATCAAATGCGCTGGCCAAGCCACCTTGTGCGTCCGCGTATCAAACCGAAGCCGATAAGAGCCAAGAAGCCGGCGCCGAACACGGCAAGCGAAGAGGCCTCGGGAACAAAAATCTGCTGCTGAAAGCCAGGCAGGTCGGCGTCGGTGAGACCAAAGACAAAGAAACTGTTCGGACCGGCAACATTCAGCAGGAAATCATTGTCGTTGGCGAAAAAGAGCGTGTGTTCAAGAATGCCGCCGAACATCACGTCCGGGCCAAGGGCAAGACCTTCGAGCTTGGCTGGAATCTGGTCGCTTGTGATACCATTGGCATTGAGCAGGCTCACAACGTCGAGGACGAGTGTCTTGCCAACTGCTTTGGCGACTGCCGCAGCCCCGGTTAAGCCGGTGATATCGACGGCGCCGGCGAGATTGATCCTGAAGACCTTTTTCACGACCGCGGAGCTTCCGTCACCCAGACCGGCGCCATCGCGCTCATCGACGAGAAATTCGTGATCGTTGATCGCAACAATTTCGCTCACGCCAGATCCGGCGGTGAGCATATAGCCATACTCATGGGTGGCCCCTGTCGCGACATCGATCGTGACAATACGCAGGAGCTTTTTCGACGCCGGTATCGCGGCGTCTTGAAGAAGCGCGGCCTGCATGATGCCGACAAGGGTTGTTCCATCGGGCGTGATGGCAAGGCCTTCCATGCCCTTGTTCGCGGTGCGGCCGGATGCATTGCCGCTGATTTCGGCCGTCCCCACAGGCGCGAGGTTGGCGATGTCGAGGTTGGCGGGAAGCGTGAAGCTTTTGATCCGCGCGCCCGTCTGACGGTCGAACTGATAGACATAGGGACCATATTCGTCGGAGACAAAAACACTCTTGCCATCGGGCGACACGCGAATGGCTTCCGGATCGAAGCGCGCATCGGCGGGATTGCCGGAGGTTTTGGCCGGGTCGAAATTGTCCGAGCGCCCCGTAAAATAGAAAGCACTGGCGGTGTTTTGCGCGGGCGCGCCGGAACCGATGGGCGTGACGCCGTCGATCTTGTTGCCCAAACCGGCGCCGCTTCCGTAAACCAGAGGCGTCGGGCTGTACAACAGGGTCGTTCCGTCGAGGGCCACGCCGAGCGAGAATGGCAGAGCGCCGCCACTCGGGGTCAGGGTCATGGTCAGGGTTTGAAACCGCGAAATGTATGACACGGTCTCATCGACGGCCGAATTGTAGGGAGTGGCGTTCGGTCCGCGGTCCGGAACGCTCAGAAATGTATTGCCCCCGGCATAGGCCAAACCAGAACCGAGCCCTCCCAATATATTTCCGGGAAGGCCGTTCTCAAGCGCGCCGGTGAGGCCTGAAAGATCCTGGTTGGCGCCCGCTGAACTACCGGTGAGCGTGCCGGTGGCAAGGAGAATGGGGGCGGCCATCGCGCTTGTCGAAACCAACAGCGACCCTAAGGCCACACACAGAAGCCGTCCCTTGCACATAAACATTTCCTCGGAATGATAAGATAGGACATGACCGAAGATGTGAAAACTGCGGTCCATCGCGGCCCACCCAACCGCAACCCGTGCAATCTGGATCAAGACTGTGACACGCAGATGAAATAGGGAGCCGCAAATCCATCCCGCGCCTGGAGATGCCCTGCGGCAAACCGTTCCCGCCTTAACGCTTTGCTCACCATGAATTGCCCGGCATTGCGCATCGCCGCCGCTTGAGTGTGCGGCTTTTCTGAGACGAGCCGTTAACCGCCGCCGGGCGACAATGCGGGCTGGGGACCATCGAAGCGAAGTGCCATGCCGGACGCCCATGGGGGCATTCTCACCTTCCTGAGACTGCTGGACATCACGCCCTATCAGGGCACCTATGACCTGCCCTTCGTCGCGCTCTCGATCGGCGTGGCGGTGCTGTCGATGTATGTGGCGCTGTCGGTGGCCGACCGCATTGCCGCGGCATCGGGCCGCCCGGTCCGCCTGATCTGGACCGGCCTGGGCGCCATTGTGATGGGCGGCGGCATCTGGTCGATGCATTTCATCGGCATGCTGGCTTTCTCGCTGCCTTGCGGCGTTGGCTACGATCCGCTGCTCACCTTGGTCTCGATGTTGCCCGGCATGCTGGCCAGCGGCGTCGCGCTGTTCGTGCTGAGCCGCCGCGATCAGCCGTCGCAGAAACTGCTCTTCGTTTGCGCTTTGTTGGTGGGCGCCGGGATCGGCGCGATGCATTATTCCGGCATGGCGGCGATGGAGCCGGCCGCGCTGCTGCGTTACGACATCCGCATTGTCGGCCTGTCGGTGGTGGTGGCGGTCGCCTTGGCCTACCTCGCCTTGGTCATCCGCGCGCGGCTTAAGCATTTCCAGGGCCGTAAGGTGATGCTCACGCTGCTTCCCGCCACCGTGATGGGCCTGGCCATTGCCTGCATGCATTACGTCGCCATGGAAGCCGCGATTTTCTATCCCATGTCGGGCCTGCGCGTTTCGGGCACGATCTATTCCTCGACCAGCCTGGCGCTGGTGATCGGTTTTGTTTCGGTGAGCGTGGGCCTGATCACCCTGGGCGTCGCCGCCTTGGTGGGGCGCGGCGAGTTGACTGCCTCGCTGCTGGCGGAAATCGCCCGCCGCGAGCATATCCAGCAAGACCTGATCCGCGCCCGCGAAGAGGCCGAAGCCGCCAACGCCGCCAAATCGCAATTCCTCGCCACCATGAGCCATGAGATCAGAACCCCTCTCAACGGCGTTATCGGCATCGCCAATCTTCTGTCGTCCACCAGCTTGGATGCCCGCCAGGCCAGGCTGGTGACGAATCTGTCGCGCTCCGGCCAGGCGCTGCTGGCCATCATCAGCGACATTCTGGATTTCTCGAAGATCGAGGCGGGGCGGCTGGAACTGTTCGAGGCCGATTTCGAGCCGCGGGAGGCCGTGGCCGATGTCGCGGACCTGTTTTCCGAGCGCTGCGCCGCCATGGGCCTGGAGCTGGTCTATTTCGTCTCCGAAGAAGTGCCTTTGCGGGTCAAGGGCGATCCCGTCCGTGTGCGCCAGGTGCTGATCAATCTGGTCGGCAATGCGCTGAAATTCACCGAACAGGGCTCCATTCTGATCGAGTTGGGGGTCGCGGCGGCCGGCAAGGACGAGGTTCTGCTAGCCTTCTCGGTCAAGGACACCGGCATCGGCATTGCCACCGAAAAGAAGCCACTGCTGTTCCAAGCCTTCCGCCAGGTCGACGGCTCCATGACCCGCGCCAAGGGCGGCACCGGCCTGGGCCTGGCGATTTCGCGCCAGCTCACCGAATTGATGGGCGGCACCATCGGCGTGGAGAGCGAACCCGGCGCCGGCTCGCGCTTTCATTTCACCGTGCGCTGCCGGCGTTCCGCCGAACAGGCCGCGCCCGCGCCGCGCCGGTTGGAACGCAAACTGCGGCTGCTGGTGGCGGAGCCGCATTGCGTCCATGCCCGCATCCTGTCCTCCTATCTGACGTCCTGGGGGCTCGAACCGGTCTTCGTCAAGACCGCGCAAGAAGCCCGCGAGGCTTGGAAACGCGCGGCGGAACGCGGCCAGGATTTCGATGTCGCCATTCTGGATCTCAAGGGATTGGCGGAACGCGGCGCGGTGCTGGGGCGCGAGATGCGCGCCGGCCCCACGGAAGTGGTTTTCCTGATCGGCATGGACCGCTCCGCGGCCGAAAAAAGCCTGGAAAGCGTCGATGCCGCGGCGATTCTGTCCAAGCCGGTGCGTCCATCGGACCTGTTCAACAGCCTTGCCGCCATCGCATCCAATTCACAGGCGCGCGGGATCGCGCCTTTCTATGTCAGCCACAATACGCTGGGAAAAAACATCCATTTCAACGCGCGCATCCTGGTCGCCGAGGACAATCCGGTAAACCAGGACGTCGCAACCGGCATCCTGGAAAATATGGGCTGCCGCGTCGTCACCGCCTCCAATGGCGCCATCGCCATGCGCCTGATGACCAAGGAACATTTCGACCTGGTTCTGATGGATTGCGAAATGCCCGAGATGGACGGTTTCGACGCCACCCGTTGCATCCGTCAATATGAAGGAGCCCAGCCGGACGGCAGGCGCACGCCGATCGTGGCGCTCACCGCCCATGCCTTGGCCGAAATCCGCAAGAAATGCCTGGAAGCCGGGATGGACGATTTTCTCACCAAGCCCTATGACGAGAACCAGATGGGCGAGGCGCTGCATCGCTGGATCGGCCGTCTGGCCTGCGCGCCCAGCAAACCGGCGCATCATGGTCCGGCGGAAGACGCCGCGCCGGACTCCCCCATCAACCGCGACGTGTTGGACACTGTCAGCGCCTTCAAGGGCACCAATGGCCAGGTGCTGTTCAAGCGGGTGGTGTCGCGCTTCGCCGGCACCGCGCCCGAGCTTGCCGCGTCCCTGCGGGAGCAATTCGACAGCGGCAATGCCGAGGAATTGTGGCGCATCGCCCATAGCCTCAAGTCCAGCGCTTCGGCGCTGGGCGCCAACCGCCTGGCCAGCCGCGCCGGCGAAATCGAAATGCGCGCGCGCGAGCAAGGCGTTTCATCAGTGCAGCCGCTGCTTGCCGGATTGGAGCAGGAACTTGCCGCGGCGCTCAAAAGCCTTTCGGTGATGACGGGAGAAAGCCATGAATCCGCCCTTCAAGGAGGCTAGAAGGCCAGCCTCTATTCTGATCGTCGACGATGACGAAATCGTCCGGGAGATCATGCGCGCCGAGCTGGAAGCCGAAGGCTTTGTGGTCGCCGAAGCAGCCGACGGCGTCCAGGCCTGCGAGCGTTGCTGGTCCAAGCTTCCAGACCTGGTCATCGCCGATGTCGTCATGCCCAGGATGGACGGCTTTACCCTGTGCCGCGAGCTGCGCGCCAATCCGCTATCGAAATTCGTCCCGATCCTGCAAGCCACCGGGCTGGACGATATCGCCTCGATCGAGAAGGCTTACGAGGCGGGCGCCACCGACTTTATCGGCAAGCCGCTCAAATGGCCCATTCTCAAGCATCGCGTGCGCTATGTGCTGCGCTCGGCGCGCGCCTTCGAGACCTTGCGCCGCAATCAGGAGACCCTGATCGCCGCCAAGGATGCCGCCGAGGCCGCCAACCGCGCCAAAAGCGAATTCCTCGCCAATATGAGTCACGAGCTGCGCACGCCGCTCAACGCCATCATCGGCTTCTCCTCCATCATGCAACAGGGCATATTCGGCAAGCTAAACAACAAATATGCCGAATATGCCGGCATGGTCTGCGACAGCGGCACCCATCTGCTGGCCATCATCAACGACATTCTCGATCTGGCCAAGGCGGAATCCAACAAACTGGAACTGCGCGAGGAAGATGTCGACATCGCGCGGGTGGTGGCGCTGTCCAGCACCATCGTGCGCGAGATGGCCGAAAAGGCCGGCGTCGATTACGACGTGACCATGGCCGAGGTGCTGCCGCATGTGCGCGCCGACTCCGCCCGCCTGCGCCAGATCCTGATCAACCTGCTCGGCAATGCCGTCAAGTTCACCCCCAGCGGCGGCAAGGTCTCGCTGTCGGCGGAAGTCACGCCGGACGGAACGCTTCAGTTCCGCATCGCCGACACCGGCATCGGCATTCCCAAGGACAAGCTGGACGTGGCGATGTCGCCTTTCGGCCAGGTCGATAGCCGGCTGCAGCGCAAATATGAGGGCACCGGCCTGGGCCTGCCGCTGACCAAAAAACTGGTCGAGATGCATGGCGGCACCTTCGAGCTTTCCAGCGAGCCGGGCCAGGGCACAATCGCCACGGTGCGGCTGCCCAGAACGGTCGAGACGGCGCTGCAGATGGCGGGCTGAGCGCCACCCGCGGCATTTGTCCATTCATGCCGCAAGACCCGCTCAACGCGTGCGTTGCACTTTGAGACGAACTTCGCACCATTCCCCATTGCCAAAATCGAACGATGAACCGCCAAGCAAAGGCGCCGTCGGCGGAAATGTCGTCGTTTAAATTCAGCGGGAATCTGGGAACAGGAGCAATATTCCCCCAAGCCGCGAATCCATCCCGCGAATCGAGATGCCACGTTTCTTGTTTCGGGTTCGCGGGAATGGAGTGCACCCCGCAAATGAGACAGGGTAGATAGGGGACAGTTCTCTGGAGGGAGAGCTGATGTCGAAGACGCCTCGCGTTTTCGGCGCAGCGTTAAAGCGCAATGTTGTTGGCTTCGCGCTTAAAGATTGTTCGCTTCGCTCAGGGCGGGCAGCGGCGCAAAGGCCATCGCCGCGGCATCGGCCAGCTTGGCATCGGCCGGCTGCATTTCCGCGCGCAGCAATTGGGCGCGTTCCTTGGATGGCGCGTCGCCCGCCAGGGCAGCGATGCCATACCATTTCAGCGATTGCTTGAGATCCTGGCGCGCACCGATGCCGCGCTCATAGAGCACCGCCAGATCGAAGGCCGAATCCACATAGCCGCGTTCGGCGGCGCGGGTGAACCATTCCACCGCCTTGGCTTCGTCCTTGGCCGTTCCCTGGCCATGGGCATAGGCGATGGCGAGATTGTGCATCGCCTTGAGATTGCCCTTTTCGGCGGCGCGGGTGAACCAGACAAAGGCCTGGCTGGGATCGGCCTTCACATGGTCGCCCTGCTGGTAAAGCGCGCCCAAAAGATATTGCGCGACGGGATCACCCGCCTTGGCCGCCGAGATGCTCCAGAGCAACGCGGCGTTGGCGTCTCCGGCGGAGCCCTGCCCGCGCAGATACGCCAACGCCAGCCGTGCTTGGGCGCGCGGATTGCCCGCGTCGGCCAATGCCGTGGTCTTGGCCAGC
>DATEIA010000286.1:0-5490 GCA_035279305.1 Rhizomicrobium sp. | reverse complement strand
CATCGATCCGCCGCAGGGCATGGGCGGCGGCGTCGCTTATGACGACGGCAAGATCTTCGTCACCTCCGGCTTCGGCGTGGTGATCTGCCTGGATGCCCGGACCGGCCGCGATATCTGGCGCAAGGATCTGGGCATGCCGATTATCAATGCCCCGGTGGTGAATGGGGGACGCCTATTCGTTTCCACCCATGACAATCACTTCTATGCCCTGGCCGAAAATGACGGGCGCAACCTGTGGGAAAATCAGGGCATCCCGGAGTCCGCCGGCATCCTGGCCTCCACCAACGCCGCGGTGTCGGGCGAAACCGTGATCGCGCCTTACACATCGGGCGAAATTTATGCGCTCCGGGTGCAGAACGGCCAGGTCGGCTGGAGCGAGGTGCTGTCGCGCAGCGGCCATGTCACGGCCCTGTCCGCGCTGGACACCGTCGCCGGACGCCCGGTGATCGATCGCGGCGTGGTCTATGCGGTCAGCCAGTCGGGCCTGATGGCGGCGTTCAGCGTCAATACTGGCGACCGGCTATGGTCGCGCGATATCGGCGGCATTCAGACCCCCTGGGCGGCGGGCGAATTTGTCTATGTGGTCGACAACAATGCCCGGGTGATCTGCCTGACCCGCAAGGAAGGCAAGGTCCGCTGGATTCACCAATTGCCCCAATATGAGGATCCGGAAAATAAAACGGATCCCATCATCTGGGCGGGACCAGTGCTGGTTTCCGACAAGCTGATTCTGGTTTCCTCCAACGGCTATGCCCAGGCGCTCTCGCCCTATGACGGCAAACTGACGGGACGGGTGGAAATTCCCGACGGCACCACCATCGCGCCGGTGGTAGCCAACGGCACACTGTATCTCTACACCTCCGACGCTGAACTCGTGGCGCTGCGGTAGGATGTGCCATGCCCCTGGTCCTTGCCATTGTCGGACGCCCCAATGTGGGCAAGTCCCGGCTCTTTAACCGCCTCGCAGGCCGCACCGCCGCCATCGTCCATGACACGCCGGGCGTGACCCGCGACCGCCAGGCGGTGGATGCGGAGTATGAAGGCCTGGCGCTGCGGCTGATCGACACCGCCGGTTTCGAAGACGCCGCCGCCGGCAGCATTTCCCATCGCATGACCCAACAGACCCTGACGGCGATCGAGGAAGCTGAGGCATTGCTGTTCCTGATCGATGCCCGCGCCGGGGTGACGGCGGGCGACCAGATCATCGCAAGCGCACTGCGCAAATCCGGCAAGAAGGTGATCCTGGCGGCCAACAAATGCGAGGGCCGGATTGAGCCACCCGCCGAGGCCTATGGCCTGGGATTCGGGGAAGCGATCGCGATTTCCGCCGAACACAATCTTGGCATGGAGAATATCGTCGCGGCACTGGACGCTTTTGCGCCGGCACGCGACGCGGAAGAAGAAAAACAAGAAGAAACAGACGAAGAAGAATTCTCGGAGGAAGACGAACCCGAAGAAGACATCGTCGTTAATTACCTGGACCGTCCATTGCGTCTGGCGCTGGTGGGACGGCCCAATGTCGGAAAATCCTCCCTGTTCAACAATCTGTTGGGCGAGGAACGTTCTCTCACCGGCCCGGAAGCGGGGCTGACGCGCGATGCCATCACGGCGCCCTGGAAAGCCGGGGATCGCGACGTGCTGCTGCACGACACAGCGGGTCTGCGCAAAAAGGCGCGGGTGGCGGGAGAGACGCTGGAGGAAATGTCGGTGGCCTCGACGCTTGAGGCGATCCGCTTTGCCGATTGCGCGATCGTGATGATCGACGCCACCGCGCCGTTCGAAAAACAGGACCTCACCATCGCCGACCTGATCGCGCGCGAGGGCCGCGCCATCGTTTTTGCCATCAACAAATGGGACTTGCTGGAAAACAAGGCGGGCGCGATCTCGCGGATGCGCGAAAAGCTCGACCGCTTGCTGCCGCAAGTGGCCGGGGCGCCCCTGATCGCCACTTCGGCCCGCACCGGCGAAGGGCTGGAGCGGCTGGAAGCGGCGATCACCGAGGCCGACAGGGCCTGGAATAGCCGTATTTCCACCGCCACCCTGAACCGGTTCCTGGGCGAGGCCTTGCAGCGTCATGCCACGCCGGCGATCGGCGGACGGCGGGTGCGCATCCGCTACATGACCCAGCGCAAGGCGCGCCCGCCGAGCTTTACCTTATTCGGCAACCAGCTCGACGCCTTGCCCGAGGCCTATCTGCGCTATCTGTCGAACGGGCTACGCGAGGCGTTCGGGCTCAAAGGCACGCCGCTGCGCTTTTCGGTGCGCAATTCGAAAAACCCGTACGCATCAAAAAAATAACTCACTTGTCATGGCCGGGCTTGACCCGGCCATCCATGGTGCAGACGGAAAGATGGATGGCCGCCTCAAGGGCGGCCATGACGAGTAGTGCTATGACTGAAAATTCACAACCGTCTCGCTACGGTCATAGCCGGGCGACAGCATCTCGATGATCTTCGGCGCCATATCGTCCGGCAGCGGCAGAGTGTTGGGATCCTCGCCCGGCATCGCCTTTTTG
Source organism: Rhizomicrobium sp. (assembly GCA_035279305.1). Lineage (GTDB taxonomy): Bacteria > Pseudomonadota > Alphaproteobacteria > Micropepsales > Micropepsaceae > Rhizomicrobium. The sequence continues at coordinate 2,975 of DATEIA010000286.1, read as the reverse complement.
CGCATCGCGGTACGCATCGGGCCGGGATTGATCAAATTGACCTTGATATTGGTGGTTTCGCACTCCGCCGCGTAGGTCAGGGCCATCATCTCCAGCGCCGCCTTGCTGACCGCATAAACGCCCCAATAAGGCGTGTGCTTCTGCGCCGCCCCGCTGGTAACAAACAGCACCCGGCCCGCGTCCGACCGACGCAGCAACGGATCCAGCGAACGGATCAGCCGCCAATTGGCGGTGACATTGACCTCCAGCACTTCCTGGAAAATCTTGGGCTCCAAATGCGCCAGCGGAGTCAGTTGCCCCAGCACCCCGGCATTGCCGAGAAAGGCGTCCAGCTTTCCCCAACGCTGATAGATCGAAGCGCCAAGCCGGTCGATGGCGTCGCCATCGCGCAAATTCATCGGCACCAGGGTGGCGGTGCCGCCCGCTTTCTGGATTGCGTCGTCGGTTTCCTCCAGCCCACCCACGGTGCGGGCGGTCAGGATCACATGCGCGCCAGCCTTGGCCAGGGCGATGGCGCTGGCGCGGCCAATGCCACGCGAGGCGCCAGTGACCAAAGCGATGCGGCCGGAAAGATCAGGCGTCATTTTTTCTTGTCATTCCCGCGCAAGCGGGAATCCAACTTAAGGCCCGCGTCAGTACTTGCCGCAGAGGGGTGTCGTCAACTGGGTGGCCCGCAGGAGTTTACACTCCGGCCGCGCTCTGCGCGGACCGGGGTGCGGGCCATGACATCTGGGTTAGGCGACGTCCGCCAGCAGCGAGAGTTGCCGCGTGCCGCCGCTGATATCGGTCAGCGAGATGGGATAATCGCCGGTGAAACAGGCATCGCAGAAATCCGGCGCACTCGCCACACGTTCGGCCTTGCCCATGGCGCGGTAAAGCCCGTTCATCGAAATGAAGGCCAGGCTGTCGGCGCCGATGAAGCGGCGCATCTGCTCCACATCCATCTTGTGGGCGAGCAGATCGTCGGTATTGGGCGTGTCCACGCCATAGAAACAGGAATGGGTGGTGGGCGGCGAGGACACCCGAAAATGCACCTCGGCGGCGCCGGCATCGCGCACCATCTCCACGATCTTCTTGGAAGTAGTGCCGCGCACGATCGAATCGTCCACCAGCACGACTTTCTTGCCCTTGAGCTTGGCGCGGTTGGGATTGTGCTTCAGCCGCACGCCCAGATGGCGGATGGAATCGGACGGCTCGATGAAGGTGCGCCCGACATAATGATTGCGGATGATGCCCAGCTCGAAGGGGATGTTGGCGGCATTGGCGTAACCCAGCGCCGCCGGGACCCCGCTATCGGGCACCGGGATCACCATATCGACGTCGGCAGGGGCCTCATGCGCCAGCACCGCGCCGATATTCTTGCGCGCTTCGTATACATTGCGGCCCTCCAGGGTGGAGTCGGGCCGCGCGAAATAGATATATTCGAAGACGCAGAAACGGTGGGACTGGGGCTTGAAGGGGAAGTGGCTGCTGATGCCGTCCTTGTCCACCACCACCATTTCGCCAGGCTTGATGTCGCGGACATATTCGGCGCCGATAATATCCAGGGCGCAGGTTTCGGAGGCGAATATCACCGCGCCATCCAGATTGCCCATCACCAGCGGACGCACACCATGGGGATCGCGCACGCCGATCAACTTCTTGCTGGTCAGCGCCACCAGCGAATAGGCGCCTTCCACCTGGCAGAGCGCGTCGATCAGCTTGTCGACGATACGCGACTTGGTGCTGCGCGCCGTCAGATGCACGATGGTTTCGGTGTCGGAGGTCGATTGGAAGATCGCGCCCTGCCCCACCAGTTCCTGGCGCAGGGTATGGGCATTGGTCAAATTGCCGTTATGGGCGATGGCCAGCCCGCCCCCCGCCAAATCGGCGAAGATCGGCTGGATATTGCTGGCGCGGCTGCCGCCGGCGGTGGAATAGCGGTTGTGGCCGATGGCAAAACGGCCCTTGAGATTTTTGGCGGCCGAAGAGCCGCGCCCGAAGGCGTCGCCCACCAGGCCCATATGGCGCTCGGAAACAAAATGACCGTTGTCATAGGTGACGATGCCCGCCGCTTCCTGGCCGCGATGCTGAAGCGCATGCAGGCCCAGCACCGACAGCGCGCCGGCATCCGCATGGTCGAAAATGCCAAACACGCCGCACTCCTCATGCAGCGTGTCGCTATTTTCCAAGTCCCAAATATGTTCGCTTTGGCCGGTCATCGGTTCCCGCCGGTCTCGACGAGCCTGTCTAGCGCCTGGCGGTCGCCGGCGCCATAGGATTTCGCGGCTCTGGCTGCGCTCTTCTGTTGCACCGGTTCCGGGGTGCTTTTGGCGGCACTGGCCGCCTTTTCATTCTTGCGGATCAGCTCTGCCATGGGGTCATGGCCCCCGGACGGGGGTTGGTTCCGGGCATTCTGCTCTATTTGAGACGGTGCCTGGCGTATCACCGCATGCTGGGGAACATAGGCATAGTCGTGCGGCGGGTTGGGAACCGCCGACAGCATGACATCGGCGGTGGTCTGAACGATGGGCAGCAGCCGCGCCTCGATAAGCCAGCCGGGCTGGTTGCGGATGGGCACGAAATAGGTAAACGCCATATACGCCAATCCCAGGATCACCAGCCCACGCACCACGCCGAACGCCACCCCCGCCGCACGATCGAGTGGACCGATGGGAGAATTTTTCACCGTCTCGCTGAAACGGTGGCTGATGAAGGCGAGCGGAATGAAGACCGCCAGGAACACAGACGCGTATCCCAGCAAGGTGGCCAGCCATCCCTCGCCCACCAGGCTTCCGGTCAGGGGAATGATATAGGGACCGAAATACAGGCAGCCGATGGACGCCGCTGCCCAGGAGAAAATGGTGAGCGTTTCCCAGATGAACCCGCGCCAAGCGGCATAACCGGCCGACACGACAACGACCAGCACAATCAGGCAGTCAATGAACGTGACCGACAGACTCATGAATCAAGTCTCATGATTCGACTTTACCACG
>DATEIA010000285.1:0-4173 GCA_035279305.1 Rhizomicrobium sp. | reverse complement strand
GCCAGTCTGTTTTCGTTCTCGGAAAACAGGACAAAAAATTGAACCGCCCAAAAATGCGGCAGCGGCTTTCGAGTCGTTGTCGCGCGAGCGCTGGCTTAGTTTAATGGCGCGCCTTGACAGGCGGTACTGCCGCGGGCCGATGATAGCCCTCCTTCGCCGAGGCTTCGGAGGGGATCCTGCGTAGCGCGCGTTCGCGCGCGAAGCAGGATGGTGCCGGAAGAGGGGATTGAACCCCCGACCTTCGGTTTACAAAACCGCTGCTCTACCGCTGAGCTATTCCGGCCAGCCCTTCAAAAATCGCGCCTCTGATTAGACATAGCCCCCGCCAAAGGCAAGTTTGGCGCCCATTGTCCCGATCTGCTGCTTGATTTCGCCCGATAGCCGGGCTCAGACTCCGCCATCAGGAAGGGTGCTTCGCCCGCTCCATCTCGCCATGGAGGGGCGCCAAAGCGTTGCGGGAGCGTTGCATGGGCAAGTTCGTGGGCGGATTGGTCATTGGGCTGATTTTGGGATTGGTCTTTTCCGAAAATCTTTTTCCCGATGGCTTCAACAACTGGGTGCAAAGTCAGGTCGAGGGCGCGCGCAGCCACATGCCGGGACGCTGATACCAAGAGCGTCACTGCAGGCGGAATAGCCCGTCGACCGATTTCCATTCCGAGGGGCGCAGCAAGCGGTCGTGCGCCACCCGCACGCTGTGCAGCGCGCCGTCCAATTCGCGCTGCCAAAAATCCAGGAATGTCTTCAGCTGCGGAAACAGCGGCGCGAGGTCGTAATCCTGCCAGATGAATTGCTGCAAAAGCTTGGGATGGTCGGGCATGTGATAGTGGATTTCCGCCGTCGTCAGCCCATAGCCTTCGAGCTTTATCAGGAAATCCTTGCTGACCGCCTTGATGCCCATGAGAGGCCCCCGCGACTTGCCGACTCTGATGTGGAAGTCTGGCACGCAAAAGCTAACGAGCCGTTTTTGGCTTCCACAGGCACATGTTGCGACGAAGGATTTCAGAAGCCGTGCGTAAAAGCCGGTTTTGCAAACATCGATGACGATTGCGGTTTTTTTGGCAGCCGCCGCGCCGGACCGCTGATGCAAGTAGGAATACGTAGATCAAGCGCGCCTGTTCCATCTCTCCCAGGTTTGCGCGACGCTTGTGCCGCAGACTTGCGGATTGGCGGCGCAATCGTCATTTTCGCAACCGACCAGGAAACGTCCCGCGATCTGGGCGGCCAGCGGCGGATCGGCGCCGCAGAAAGGGCAGGGCAAATGCCTGGGCTCCGCGGGCCGGGCGCCGGCGCCCTGGCGGATGACCTCAAGCATGTTCATGGCGGAACGTTACAAGAACACTTGCAGGAAGTCAACAAGTAGGCTTGTTGTCGCCCTCAACGCTCTCCGTCATGGCCATAGCCATGGCTTTTGACCCGGAAGCGGCGGGGATCCTCAAAGCCGCAGCCGCGCGACAGGCAGACCCGCTTGCGGCGGCCGGTCAGGAAGCTCAAAAAGGCGCGGACATAATAGAGCGGCGCGCCGCAATGGGGGCAGAGCGAACGGGAGCGGATCGGGGACTTCGGCATGCGGCTCCAAGTGTCACAAAGGGTCATCCCCGCCTCTACCTCAGCCTAGCACGTGGAACCGGGTCCGAAAGCCGCTCCAACCGGCGATTGCGTCCGCAATCCCCAGCTGATGAACAAGAGCTTGCATTTACCGCCAGTTGTCAGAACGCTCATTATGTGAAATTTTACCATGATGCGGTGGAGTCGCCGTGGAGCGTCCAGGGGGGCTGGAGGCTCGGTCCTGTGTTGGTTGCGGTCGTGCGTCCTGCTGCGTGCGCGTTTCCGGCACAGCTAGGGGGATGCGCAATGGCAGCCATTACCAAGGCGGATTTTTCTTCGCTCACCATCCTGGTGATCGACGACAGTCCGTTCATGCTCAAGCTGCTGGCGGAGATGCTGGCCGGTTTCGGCGTGGGCAAGGTGCTCACCGCCGCGACCGCCGACGAAGCCTTTCAGCGCATGGAGCTTCGCAGCCCCGATGTGATCTTCTGCGACTGGCAGATGTATCCCGTCGACGGACTGACCATTCTGCGCCGCTTGCGCCAGCAGCACCAGTCGCAGCTTGCCTATGTCCCTTTTGTGATGGTGACCGGCCACAATGCCAATGAAGACGTCACTCTGGCCTTGGGCGAGGGCGCCGACAGTTATGTCGTCAAGCCTTTTTCCGCCGAGACGCTGATGAACCATTTGATCAAGGTGATCGTGGGCGATAAGAGCCATCTGGCGCAGCTCCCAGATGGATCTTCCCATGGCGCTCAGGAGACGTGGGCCGTTGAGTGACACTTCCACCAAACGCAGGCCGTCGCTGCTGGAGAGGATATCGGGACCCAAGGCGGTGCCGCTCAGCGCGCTGGTCAAGAAAGGCGAGGCGGCAGCCGAACGCGTGCAGGAAAGCTTCGGCGATTTTCTGGGCCAGCGCATCCGCGAACTGGCCGATGCGCGGTTCCGCCTTGCGGGTGCCCCGCCCTCGGCCTGGGAGCAATTCTATGCCGTGGTGGTGGATCTGCGCGGCAGCGCCGCGATGGCGGATCAAAACCATATCGGCGCGGTTTGCCGTTCCCTGGAGACGTTGATCAAGGAGCATGTCCGCGATTCCCGTTCGGCCGGCGTGGCGGGATCGCATGTCGATGCCCTGCTGCTTTTGTCTTCGGCCCGCCAAAATGAAGGCCAGAATGACAGCGGCCGCCTGATCGCGGAACTGGAACAAGCGGTCGCGCGCCTTCCCCGCAAAACCACTTCTTGAAGACAGCAAATCCACGCCTTAACCCCTGCTTAACCCAACGGCAATCCAGGCTAGGCAGGCCGTCATCTTAACCGTTTCGCCACGTCTGCCGGCCTACTCTATGGGCCTTGGGGGCAGGGTGCAGTGAAGCGCACTTATTCCGTATCAACATTGCTGTCTTTGGCCACCGGCGCCATGGTGCTGGTGCTGGTGACGGTGTTTGCCGTCGCCGCCAACAATGCCTGGCGCAGCGAACAGAGCAGCAGCCATATCGCCGCCAGCGCGCGGGTGGCACGCGACATCGTCTTGGTGCGCGAGTCCTTGCGCGCCGAACTGGGCGTGATCGATACCACCGTCGCCGAACCTGCCATCGCCGATGCCGCGACTTTGGCGCGGTTGAAGCGGCTGCACCGCCAGTCCTTGGCGGCGATGAACCATATCCAAAGCGAGATCGCCCAGCTGAACAACGGCAAGGTGCCGCCGGAAATGGCGCGCAAGATCGCGCGCGGCATGACGGTGTTCGATCGCCAGCTGTTTCCCGCCGTGCTGAAAGCCGCGCGTTTGCCGCGCGAGCAGCGTCCGCGCAACCTTCTGCTCGATCCCCAGAACTCGGTTTATACCATCCTGGACCGGGTGGACGAGCAGGCCAGGATCCTGTCGCGCCAGATTGCCGGCAGCGGTCCCTATATGAGCGAGATGATGCGCATCAGCGACATCGCCTGGCACATCCGCGTCGATGCGGGCGGCGAGCGGCGCGATTACGCCAACTTCATCTCCTGGCCGCATGGGCCGACCCAGGCGGAACGCGACCACTTGATCAAGATTCGCGGCCGCACCGAGGCGCCCTGGCAGTCGATCGAGAAAGCGGGGAAGGATGGCGGCCTGCCGCCTTCGGTGACGGTGGCGATCGCCAAGGCCAACAGCGAATATTTCGGCCGCTATGCCAAGCTGCGGGACCAGGTGCTGGAGGCGATGGAGAAAGGCGAGACGTTGAACATCAGCGGCCCGCAATGGCTGACCTTGACGACGCCGGCGCTGAACAGCCTGATGGAAGTGTCGCGCAGCGGACTGGCCGCGGCCGAGGCACGGGCCATGGAAAATCTGGCCATGGCGCGGCGCGACCTCAATGCGGCGCTGGCGCAGATGGCGGTCTGCATCGGACTGGCGGTTCTTACCGCTTTCCTGGTCCTGTCGCGGGTGATCCGGCCGCTCAAGCAGATCACCAACGCCATCATCCATAACGAGGACGCCGATATCGAGCGGGTGCTGGCCTTGAGCGCGCGCGGCGACGAGATCGGGCGCTTCGCCCAGGCGCTGAAGGGCTTCCGCAAGATGTCGGAGGAGCGCCAGCGGCTGGAGCGCGAATTGCTGCAGAACCAGGTGGCGCGCAAAACCGCCGAGGCGGC
>DATEIA010000284.1:0-2629 GCA_035279305.1 Rhizomicrobium sp. | reverse complement strand
GTCGTCTATTTCCGCAACCGCGGCACCATCGCGGTTGAGGACGTCAATCTGATGAAGGGTTGAAGAAGAGATGTACGCTGCCATCGTCTTCCTGCCGCTTCTGGGCTCCGCGATCGCGGGCCTGTTCGGCCGCCTGATCGGCAACCGCGCCAGCGAGCTGGTGACCACCGGCTTGCTGTTTGCCTCCGCCGCTTTGTCGGTGGTGGCCTTCAAGGATGTGGCGCTGGACGGCCACAATTATGTCATTCCCATCCTGCCCTGGATCCATTCCGCCACTTTCACCATCGACTGGACGGTGCGCATCGACAGCATCACCGCGGTGATGCTGGTGGTGGTGACCGGCGTGTCGTCTCTGGTGCATCTGTATTCCGTCGGCTATATGCACGAAGACCCGCACCGGCCGCGCTTTTTCTCGTATTTGTCGCTGTTCACCTTCGCCATGCTGATGCTGGTGACGGCCAACAATTTCCTGCAACTGTTCTTCGGCTGGGAAGGTGTGGGCCTGGCCTCCTATCTGCTGATCGGGTTCTGGTATACGCGCCCTTCGGCCAATGCCGCCGCGATCAAGGCCTTTGTGGTCAACCGGGTGGGCGATTTCGGATTCGCCCTGGGTATTTTCGGGGTCTGGGCGGTGTTCCACACCCTGGATTTCGATACGGTGTTTGCCGCCGCGCCGTCGATGGTGGGCAAGAGCTTCAGTTTCGCCGGTTATAACGTCGATATCCTCACCACCCTGTGCCTGTTGCTGTTCGTGGGCGCGATGGGCAAGTCAGCCCAGTTGGGGCTGCACACCTGGCTGCCTGACGCCATGGAGGGCCCCACGCCCGTCAGCGCGCTGATCCATGCCGCCACCATGGTGACGGCGGGCGTGTTCTTGGTCTGCCGCTGCTCGCCCATGTTCCAGCTTTCGCCCACCGCGTTGGAATTCGTCATCTTCATCGGCGCCACCACCGCCTTCTTTGCCGCTTCGGTCGGCCTGTTCCAGAACGACATCAAGCGGGTGATCGCCTATTCGACTTGCTCGCAGCTTGGCTACATGTTCGCCGCCGCTGGCGTGTCGGCCTACAACGCCGCCATGTTCCATCTCTTCACCCACGCTTTCTTCAAGGCGCTGCTGTTCCTGAGCGCCGGCGCGGTGATCCATTCCATGCATCACGAGCAGGACATGCGGAAGATGGGCGGGTTGGCGCGCGCCATTCCCTTCACCTGGCTGATGATGCTGATCGGCAATCTGGCCCTGACCGGGGTAGGAATTCCGTTTGTGGGCGGCTTTGCGGGCTTCTATTCCAAGGACGCCATCATCAATTCCACCTTCGCCGCCCATTCGGGCATGGCGTCTTATGCCTTCACCCTGCTGATCGTCTCGGCGGGCATGACCAGCTTCTATTCCTGGCGCCAGTTTCTGATGACTTTCCATGGCCGCTATCGCGGCGCCGACATGGACCCGCATGAGATGCATCATGACGAAGAGCATGACGAACCGCTCAGGGGCGTCGCCGATACCGGCCACGACCAGACCCATCAGCATCACTTGCCGGCCCTGTCCGAGGTCCATGAATCGCCCAAGGTGATGTTGGTGCCGCTGGGGCTGCTGGCGCTAGGCGCGTTGTTTGCAGGCCTGGCCTTCAACCATTATTTCATGGGCGAGGGCGCGCACGAATTCTGGCGGGCATCGATCTTCCTGGGCGAGGGCCATGAAGGCCATCTGCCGCTGTGGGTGGAGTTCGCGCCGCTGGCCGTCACCGTCATCGGTTTCCTGATCGCCTTCTATTATTACATCCTGCATCCGGAGCTTCCCAAGAAGCTCGCCGACCGCAAGGACATGCTGTACCTGTTCCTCTACAACAAGTGGTACTTCGACGAGCTGTATGACTTCCTGTTCGTGCGCCCTGCCTTTCGGCTTGGGCGCTTCCTGTGGAAGCGCGGCGACGGCACGGTGATCGACGGGTTGGGGCCGGACGGCATTGCGGCGCGGGTGCTGGATGCCAGCCGTGGCGCGGTGCGCCTGCAGACCGGTTATGTCTATCACTATGCCCTGGCCATGCTGCTCGGCGTGGTGGCGCTGGCGACCTGGTTTGTCTATGCCGCGGGAGGCGCGCTGTGAGCCTTCCCATTCTCTCTCTTGTGACTTTCGTGCCCTTGCTGGGGGCGCTGGCCATTCTGGCGCTGCCCGCAGCCCGCAGCGCGCGCTGGATCGCGCTCCTCACCACCATCGTCACCTTCGCCTTGTCGCTGATGGTATGGGCAGGGTTCGATCCCGCCAATCCGGGCTTCCAACTGGTCGAGAAGCATGACTGGCTGGGCGGCGGCATTTCCTATCATATGGGCGTGGACGGCATTTCCATGCTGTTTGTGGTCCTGACCGCGGGCTTGATGCCCTTCTGCATCGCCGCCAGCTGGGAATCGATCGAGACCCGCGTCGCCGAATATATGGTCGCCTTCCTGGTGCTGGAGACCATGATGATCGGCGTGTTCTGCGCCCTTGATTTGGTGCTGTTCTATGTGTTGTTCGAGGGCGGCTTGATCCCCATGTTCCTGATCATCGGGGTGTGGGGTGGCAAGCGGCGCGTCTATGCCAGCTTCAAATTCTTCCTCTATACCTTTGTCGGCTCGGTGCTGATGCTGCTCG
>DATEIA010000283.1:0-3509 GCA_035279305.1 Rhizomicrobium sp. | reverse complement strand
CTTCGGCTACAATGAGTATAATATCCAGGACAGCGACAAGGCCGTGCTGGGCCGTCAGGCGCAGTGGCTCGCCAAATATCCTTCGGTGCGCGTGACCCTCGAAGGTCATTGCGATGAGCGCGGTACCCGCGAATACAACCTCGCTCTGGGTGCGCGCCGCGCCAATGCCGTGAAGGAATATCTGGTCAGCCAGGGGGTTTCCGCCGCCCGGCTCGAAACCGTGTCCTACGGCAAGGAGCGTCCGATCTGCACCGAATCCAATGAGGCCTGCTGGGCGCAGAACCGCCGCGGCGTTACCGTCATCACTGGCGGCGCGAACGCCTAGGGCATGCCACTTGTGGGTTTGACGGTGTGGAACCTCAAGCGCGCATAAATTAAAAGGGGTGAGGGATAAAACCCGCGCCCCTTTTTTGCTTCACACGTTTGTTAGAAGGTCGCTCCTGATGATCCCCCGCATCGCGATTTCGATTTTGGCGCTTGGTTTGATCGCGATGCCGGTCCCTGCCAGCGCCCAGCTGTTCGGTCCCAGCGACGAGGAGAAGGCCCGCGAGGCCGCCCAGGACAGCGGCATTGAGGATCTGCAAGGCGCGCAGCAGCGGCAGGATGCACGCATCCGCGGCCTGGAAGACAAGGTGCAGGGCCTCACCCAAAGCCTCAGCCAGGCCACCGGCCAGAATGAGGAACTGGGCCATCAGATCCAGTTGCAGAATGAGAAACTGGACCGGATGGAAAAGGATTTCGCGTATCGACTCTGCACCCTTTCGGCCCAACAGCTGGGCGCGAACGATGCCATCAACTGCACCGGGGGGGCTTCCGCCGCGTTGCCGCCGCGCCAGACCATGCGTCCCGGCGATGCCTTGCCGCCGATCGGTTCGGAAGGCGCCGGCGAGCCGGCGGTGCGCGGCCGTCCGCCCGGCATATTGGGTAGCTTGCCGGCGGCAGGCCCGGGCGCTGTTCCGCCGCCGCTGTCGGCGGGGTCGGCCCAGTATGACCAGGCGATGAATCTGATGAGCCGGGCGCAATATTCCGAGGCGCAAGCGGCCTTCCGCGCTTATGCCGACGCCAATCCCGATGACAGCGATTTGTCGCCCCAGGCGCTTTATTGGGTAGGCAATATCAGCTTTATCCGCCAGGACTATGCCTCGGCGCAGCGCAACTTCGCCGAGGTGATCAAAAAATATCCCAAGTCCCAGCGCGCGCCAGACGCTATGCTCAAGCTGGCTCAGTCCTTCATGTCGCTGGGCCAGAAATCGGAAGGCTGCACCACGCTTGGCCTTATCAGGACGAAGTATCCCAATGGCTCGCCGCAAACCCTCGCCAGCGCCGCGGCCTTGCGCAAAACGGCCTGCAGCAAGTAAGCCGGGCGGAGGCCTGGAAGACCATTTTGCGCGGGCCATGGCCGGGCATTCCAGCCCGCCCTGGGCCGTGGCGGTGTCGGGCGGCGGCGATTCCCTGGCGCTGATGCTCCTGCTGGGGGGATTTGCCAAGGCGCGGGGGCTGGCCGCTCCCATTGTGCTGACGGTGGATCACGGCTTGCGCAAGACCTCGGCGCGGGATGCCAAGCAAGTGCTGGCCTGGGCAAGAAAAGCCGGTCTTGCGGCGCATGTGCTGACCTGGCGCGGCAGCAAGCCCAAAAGCGGTATCGAATCGGCGGCGCGCCAAGCGCGTTACCGCCTGATGGGCGACTGGCTGGTGAAAAACAAGGTCGCCACGCTGTTCGCCGGCCACAATCTGGATGACCAAGCCGAGACTTTTCTGTTGCGGTTGGCGCGCGGCAGTGGGCTGGACGGTCTTGCCGGCATGGCGCAGCGCGCGCCCTGGCCGCTGCCGGGATTTGGGCAGCTGACTGTGGTGCGTCCCTTGTTGGGTCTTGGCCGCGACCAGCTGCGCGCCTATTTGTCGGCCCTGGGTCAGTCCTGGCTGGACGATCCCATGAATGAGGATGCTGGCTTCGACCGGGTGAAAATCCGCCAAGCGCGCGCCGCTTTGAGCAAGGCAGGCTTGGCGCCCGCGCGCATCGCGGCAGCGGCCTCGCATCTGGCGCGCGCCCGCGAGAGTCTGGAGATCATGACCGGGGCCGTGCTGCAGCGGGCGGCCAAGCCATCTGGGGCCGGGGGCCTCCTGCTGGATGTCGCTGCCTTGGCGGCGGCGCCGCGCGAGGTGGGGTTGCGCACTCTGGCATCGGTGTTGATGGAGGTGGGTGAGCAGGCCTACCGGCCGCGATTCGAGTCCCTGGAACGGCTTTTCGACCGGGTAACCGGCGTTGGTCTTGCCGGTGGGGCCACCCTGCATGGTTGTCACCTTCGCCCGGCGCCTGCGGCTTTTGCCCCCTTCAGCCTGGCGGTCGTACGGGAAAATCCAAGGAAAACCGGGAGTTCCAGGACGCCTCGGTCTGGCCACAAGTCCGGCCATAAGATTCAGCAATAAATGGTTTGTGGCGCCAGGGTCAAAATTCTTAACATTTTGATCGCTGGCAATAAGCTAAAACCACCCTATCTATCCAGGTGGATAGGCCAATAGGATGGGCAAGGCGGCCAGCCCAGACAGCCAGAGAAGGACGGCTCTTGAGTAATCTCAGAAATCTCGCGCTTTGGATCGTGATCGCGGCTTTGCTGGTGATCCTGTTCAATTTGTTCCAAGGCACCAGTCAGCACCCCACCGCTTCGGCGCTGTCCTATTCCAAATTCAACGAGCTGGTGGTGCAGAACCAGGTGCGCAAGGTCACCTTCCAGGGCGAATCCGTGAAGGGCGAGATGACCAGCGGCCAGCCTTTCACCACCACCGTGCCCAACAATGACGATACGCTGTGGCCGACCTTGAAGGCCCATCATGTCGATACCGCGGTGTCGCCGGTCGATGAAGGCATGCCGTCGCTGCTCGCTATTTTCATCAACTGGTTCCCCATGCTGCTGATCTTCGGCGTGTGGGTGTTTTTCCTGCGCCAGATGCAATCGGGCGGCGGCAAAGCGATGGGCTTCGGCAAGAGCCGCGCCAAGCTCCTGACCGAGCGCCAGGGCCGCGTGACCTTTGAAGACGTGGCGGGCGTGGACGAAGCCAAGGACGATCTGAAGGAAATCGTCGACTTTCTGCGCGATCCGCAGAAATTCCAGCGCCTGGGCGGCCGTATCCCCAAGGGTGTGCTGCTGGTCGGCCCGCCCGGCACCGGCAAGACCCTGCTGGCGCGCGCCATCGCGGGTGAAGCCAATGTGCCCTTCTTCACCATTTCGGGTTCGGACTTTGTCGAAATGTTCGTGGGCGTCGGCGCCAGCCGCGTGCGCGACATGTTCGAACAGGCCAAGAAGAATTCGCCCTGCATCGTGTTTATCGATGAAATCGATGCGGTCGGCCGCCATCGCGGCGCCGGCCTGGGCGGCGGCAATGACGAACGCGAACAGACCCTCAACCAGTTGCTGGTGGAGATGGACGGCTTTGAAGCCAATGAAAGCGTGATCCTGATCGCCGCCACCAACCGGCCCGATGTGCTGGACCCGGCGCTGCTGCGTCCCGGC
>DATEIA010000282.1:0-8778 GCA_035279305.1 Rhizomicrobium sp. | reverse complement strand
CACCGACCACGCGTTCGGCAATCCCCAGGCCAAGGTGACGGTGATCGAATATGCCTCGCCCACCTGCCCGATCTGCGCCGCCTTCACGATCAACTCTTATCCCAAGCTGAAGAGCGACTATATCGACACCGGCAAGATCTTCTATGTCTACCGCACCTTCCTGCGTGTGCCTGACGATGCGGTGGCGGAAAAACTCGCCCGCTGCATGCCCAAGGACAAGTACATGTCCTTCAACGACACGCTGTTCCGCGAACAGTCGCGCTGGGATTATGAGTTCGGCATCCCCTCGCCCGACGGCGTCCATGCCGCGCTGGTGCAACTGGCCCAGGAAGCAGGCATGAGTGCCGCCGATGCGGAGCGCTGCATCGCCTCCACCGCCGACGACAAGGCCATCAGCAAAGTGGGGGAGGACGGTGTGGCCAAATATGCCATCACCGGTACGCCGACTTTTGTGGTCAACGGCCAGCCGGAGACCGGATTCGAGAACCTGTTTTCCCGTATCGATGCGGCCCTGGCAAAATAACGCTATTTTTACAATAGCTTAAGCCGATGGACCGGCGCCGGATTCTCTGCCAAAAGCAGTGCTGCAATTGAGGCGGAGATTCCCATGTCGCGCAAAACCCTGCTTATCGTCCTGGGCCTGACCGTACTGATCGCGGCGGGGGGAATCGGGTATTACTTCACCAGCGGCGCGGGCAAGACAGAAGCCGCCAATGGGCAGGGTTTTGAGATCGTGCCCAGCGATCGGGTGTTGGGCAATCGCAAATCCAAGGTCGTGCTGATCGAATATGCCGCGCCCACTTGCCCTGTCTGCGCCAATTTCAACGCCAATACCTTCCCGCAGCTTAAGGCCCAATACATCGATACCGGCAAGATCCTCTATGTCTTCCGTGTCTTCCCGCTGCGTGCCGACGACGGCCTGGCGGAAAAAATCGCCCGCTGCCTGCCTGAGGATAAGTACTTCGCCTTTATTGACCTGCTGTTCAAGAATCAACCCAAATGGGACTGGGAATTTGGCGTCTCGCCCCAAGGGGTTCATGACGGGTTGATCCTGCTGGGGCGCATTGCCGGCATGAGCAGCGAACAGGTTGACCAGTGCATGGTGAACAAGGCTGAGGATGACCGGATCAACAAGGTGTCATCGGAGGGGGAATCCCGTTACAGCGTCAGGGGAACGCCCACCTTCATCCTGAACGGGACCAGCATCGGGTCAGGAAACATTCCCTTCGACACACTGTCGAAGCTTTTGGACACAGAACTCGCCAAGCCGCATTAGGCGGGACGACTTTAAGAACGAAGGACATAGTGAGTTGAAGTTCACACGTCTCAGGCTTTCCGGTTTCAAATCCTTCGTCGAACCGACGGAGCTTTTCGTCGAGCCCGGTCTCACCGCCGTGATTGGACCCAATGGCTGCGGCAAGTCCAATCTGTTCGACGCCATGCGCTGGGTGATGGGCGAGACCCGGCCCTCCTCGGTTCGCGGCAGCGAAATGGATGACGTGATCTTCGCCGGCTCGGCCGGACGCCCCGCCCGCAATGTCGCCGAAGTCACGCTGCTGATCGACAATAGCGACCGTACCGCCGGCGCGCCTTACAATGATTTTGAGACCATCGAGGTTTCGCGCCGCATCGAGCGGGAAGCCGGCAGCGTCTATCGCATCAACGGCCGCGATGTGCGCCAACGCGATGTCCAGATTTTCTTCGCCGATGCCTCTTCGGGCGCGGGCTCGACCGCTTTTGTGCGCCAGGGCCAGATCGGTCTTCTGATTTCGCAGAAACCGCTGGCGCGCCGCGCCATCCTGGAGGAAGCCGCCGGGATCGGCGGATTGCATCAGCGCCGTCATGAGGCGGAACTGCGCTTGCGCGCCGCCGAGACCAACCTGTCGCGGCTGGAAGATGTCATCCGCGAAGTCGAGGGCCAACTCGCCAGCCTCAAGCGCCAGGCGCGCCAAGCCTCGCGCTACCGCAACCTGTCGGGTCATATCCGCAAGGCCGAAGCGCTGGCGCATTATCTGCGCTGGACCGCCGCCGAGGCCCGCGCCGCCCTCACCGCCGAGGAACTTTCCGCCGCCGCCGCCCAGGTCGCCACCGCCACCGACGCCGCCGCGCGCGCTTCCACGGCACAAAGCGATGCCGCCACGGTGCTGCCGCCCTTGCGCCAGGCCGAAGCCGAAAAAGGCGCGGCGCATCACCGCCTGATCGCCCAGCGCGAGCAGCTGGATGCCGAGGAACAGCGCGCCCGTGAGGCCGCCCAGCGCATCCGCCAATTGATCGCGCAAGGCCAGGCCGATGCCGAGCGCGAGCAATTGCTGGAACATGACGCCGACAATGCCCTCGCCGACCTGCAGCGGGAAACGCGCGGGTTGCAGGCCGCCGCCGAAAATGCCGGCCAGGACCTGGCCGCCGCCGAACACGCCGCCGCGCAGATGTCGCAAAGCCTGTCGGATGCGGAAAATCTTCTGGAGCGGCTGACCGCCGAACTGGCGGAATGGAACGCCCGCAAAGCCAGCCTGGAGCGCGGCAGGGATCTCGCCATCGCCCTGCTGGACAGCAGCAAGACGCAATTGGCGGACGCGCAGCTGCGTTTGAACACCGCCCTGGAACGCGCCAAGGATGCGCCCGATGTCCATGCGGCGGAATATGAAACCGAACGCGCCCGCGGCAGTTCCGAAGGCGCCCGTGCCGCCGCCGAACAGGCGCGCAGCAAGTTTGTGGACGCCGAAGCGGCCGAAGCACGCGCGCGCGAACCGCTAGAAGCCGCCGAACGGGAGGTACAGCGCCTTTCCGCCGAAGTGAAGGCGCTGAGCGACCTGCTGCATCCCGAAGGCGAAGGTCTGTTCCCACCGCTGGTCGATGCGGTGTCGGTGCAATCGGGCTACGAAGCCGCGCTGGCGGCGGCGCTGGGCGACGATCTGCAGGCGCCGCTGGACAATTCCTCGCCGCATCATTGGCGCGACCTGGGCACGTTCGAGTTCGATACCAGATTGCCCGCCGGCTCCAAGCCTCTGAGCGATTTCGTCAAAGCACCGCCGGCACTGGCTCGCCGCCTGGCCATGACCGGCTTGGTGTTCCCCGACCAGGGCGCGGGCCTGCAAGGCCAGCTCAAGCCCGGACAGCGGCTGGTATCGGCGCGCGGCGATTTGTGGCGTTGGGACGGTTTTGTCGCCAGCGCCGATGCCCCGTCACTTTCCGCCGTGCGCCTGGCGCAGCGCAATCGTCTCAGCGCGCTGGAAAGCGAGCTGGAAAAAGCCCGCCAGCTGCGCGGCGCGGTGTTCGCCGACTATTCCGCCGCCAAGGACGCGGCGCAAAGCGCGCGCGACATGATGCGCGCGGCCGAGCAACAAGAGCGCAGCGCCGAACAGGCGCTGATCGGCTCGCAAGATCAGGCCGCCCGCGCGGCGCGCGCCGCCGCCGAGCGCGCCTCGCAGCTGGCCTCGCTGGAAGCGGAGATCCGCCGCCTGGTGCAGTCGGTGGAAGCGGCCGAGGAATCCAAATCCTCCGCCGTCGCCGGACTGGAGGAATTGGGCGACGGGGTGGAGCTGAATGGCAAGGTCGCGGATGGGCGCGGCCAGACCGCCGATGCCCGCACCAAGGCCAGCGAAGCGCGCGGCGCCCTGGAAACCCTGCGCCGCGAAGGCGAAGCCCGGGCGCGCCGGCTTGCCGCCATTACCGACGAACAGGCCCGCTGGACCAGCCGCAAGAGCGACGCGCAAAGCCATGTCGCCGAACTCGTCCGCCGCCAGGAAGAACTGACCGGCGAATTGGCCGGGGCCGAACAAGTGCCTGAACAGATGGCGCAAAAGCGCAGCGCCTTGCTGGACGCCATCGCGGCGGCGGAAGAGGCACGCAATCAGTCTTCTGATGCGCGCCAGCAGGCTGAAAATATTTTGGCCGAAGCCGACAAGCATGCCAAGGCGGCCGATGCCACTCTGTCCTCGGCGCGCGAGGAACGCGCCCGCGCCCAGGCGCTGTCGGAAGCCGCCAGCCAGCGCATCGAGGAACTCAAGACCCGCATTCACGACGAACTGGAATGCGCGCCTTCCGAATTGGCGGAGCGCGCCGAAATCAAAGACGGCGAGGAATTGCCGCCGCTGGAACAGGCGGAAAAGCGCGTCGAGCGGCTCAAGCAGGAACGCGAGCAGTTGGGCGGCGTCAATCTGCGCGCCGAAGAAGAAGCCGCCGAACAGGAAACCCGCCTCACCACCCTGGTGGCCGACCGCGACGACCTGGTGGGGGCGATCGACCGGCTGCGCCGCGGCATCCAGAGCCTGAACAAGGAAGGCCGCGAGCGGCTGCTGGCCTCGTTCGAAAAAGTGAACGAGAATTTCAAGCAGCTTTTCACCAAGCTGTTCGAAGGCGGCGAAGCCAAGCTGACCTTCACCGAATCCGAAGACCCGCTGGAAGCCGGGCTGGAAATCTTCGCCCGCCCGCCGGGCAAGCGGCTGCAGTCGCTGGCGCTGCTGTCGGGCGGCGAGCAGGCCCTGACCGCCATGGCGCTGATTTTCGCGGTGTTCCTGGTCAATCCGGCGCCGGTCTGTGTGCTGGACGAAGTGGACGCGCCGCTGGACGACGCCAATGTCGAACGCTTCTGCAATATGCTGAACCAGATGACCGAAATGTCGGGCACCCGCTTCCTGGTCATCACCCACCATGCCTTGACCATGAGCCGGATGGACCGGCTGTTCGGCGTCACCATGGCGGAGCGCGGCGTCAGCCAGCTGGTGTCGGTCAGCTTGGCGGAAGCCGAAAAGATCGCGGCTGAATAAAAACTCACCATGGCCGGGTCGAGCCCGGCCATCCAGAGCAATCATGTGCCATCTTTTTTGATGGCCGCGCTGTCGCGCGGCGCTGGATGGGCGGCTCGGGGGCCGCCCATGGTGAGTTCAGAGATTCGCGCCAACTCCCCGCGCGAATAGCGAAAATTCGCGCGACATAATGCGCGAGGCGCTTTTTCCGCAGCAATATCAACCTGTTGTGACTGTCTGTCATTCTTGACACCCAATGGGGCCGAACCTATGGTCCGCCCGCCTTCGACGCGTCGGAAGGTCCATTTCAGTTGGTTTTTCGGCACTTTGGGAGACTGTTTTGGCGGCTCCAGACCCCGACAAACTCACCGATCTGGGCAAGCGGGTCGATGAAGCCCAAAAGCGGCAAGCGGCAGCGGCGAAACGCCCGCCGCCATCGCAGGCGGGCATCGCAAGCCGTTTCGCGACCGAACTGGTTGCGGCGCTGGTCGTGGGAGGCGGACTGGGATGGGGGATCGACTGGCTGCTGGGCCATTTCGGAGTCCACACACGCCCGGTCTTCCTGATTGTGTTTTTTGTGCTGGGCGCGGCCGCGGGTATTCGCAACGTGATGCGCGCGGCAACCGAGATCAACGCCGAGATCGCGGCAAAAGCCGCGTCGAAGCCCGAGGAGAAATAGTCCGTGGCCATGAACCCGATGGAGCAGTTCGCCATCAAGCCGCTCATCGCCGAGCCGGTGCTGCACCTCGCGGGTCATCCCATCTATTTCACCAACCAGGCGCTGCTGATGATTATCGTAGCCCTGGTGTCATCGCTGTTCCTCAGCCTGGCTGTGAAGCCGAACCGCCTGGTGCCGACCCGAGGTCAGTCGATGGCGGAACTGTCCTACGAATTCGTCGCCAACATGATCCATTCGGCGACCGGAGAAGACGGGCTAAAATACTTCCCCTTCGTCTTCACGCTCTTCATCTTCGTCTTATGCAGCAACTTCTTCGGCATGGTGCCAGGCAGCTTCACCGTCACCAGCCAGATTGCCGTGACCTTGGCACTGGCTTGCCTGGTGGTGGGCATGGTGATCGTGGTCGGCTTCATGAAGCACGGTATCGGCTTCCTCAAGCTGTTCGTGCCGCACGCACCCTGGTATCTGCTGATCCTGCTGATCCCGATCGAGGTGATTTCCTTCCTCACCCGTCCCATCAGCCTTTCGGTCCGTCTGTTCGCCAACATGCTGGCGGGCCACACCATGCTGGCGGTGTTCGCCGGCTTCGTGGTGTCGTTGGGCGCGGCGGGTGCTTGGGCACCCTTGGCCATCGCGCCCATGCTGCTGATCGTCGCGATCATGCTGCTGGAACTGCTGGTCGCCTTCCTGCAGGCCTATGTCTTCGCCATTCTCACCTGCATCTATCTCAACGAAGCACTTCATCTTCACGATCACCACTAAACACTGAAACCTAGAAGGGACATAAAATGGAACTTGCAGCTGCAAAAATGATCGGTGCGGGTATTGCCTGTATCGCCCTGGTCGGCGCCGGTATCGGCATCGGCAACGTGTTCGGCTCCTATCTGTCGGGCGCGTTGCGCAATCCGGGCGCCGCGGCGAGCCAAACCACCAACCTGCTGTTGGGCTTCGCGCTGTGCGAAGCGACCGGCCTGTTCGGCCTGGTCATCGCGCTGATCATCCTGTTCACATAAGACCAGAATGGCCGAGGAACCCGCCCATACCGAGACGACGGGTGTCCCTGAGAAAGAGGGAGGCTTTCCGCCGTTCGACACGAGCACGTTTCCCAGCCAGTTGTTCTGGCTGGCGATCACGTTCGCGTTCCTGTTTACGGTGATGTGGCGGGTGGCGGGACCCCGGATCAACAGCGCCATCACCAACCGCCGCGGCACCATCAACGGCGCCATCGCGGAAGCCGGCAAGGCGCGCGCCGATGCCGAAGCCGCCCAGGCCAAGTATGAAATGGCGCTGACCAAGGCCCGCACCAACGCCAATGCCCTGGCCGAGGAAACCCGTGCCAAGCTCAACGCCGAGATCGCCAAGGCCAAGGCGGAAGCCGACACCAAGGCGCATGAGGCCATGGCGGCCGCCGATGCCCGCATCGCCGGCACGCGCGAAAGCGCCAAGCAGGCAGTGACGGCGGCGGCGCGCGACGCGGCGATTGCCATTGTTGAGCGCCTGACCGGCGACAAGGTCTCGGCGGAAGACGCCGCCAAGGCGTTGGGGAACTAGGCATGGAAATCTTTCATCATCATGAGACGTGGGAGATTGTGGGCTTCTTCATCGTGGTCGCCCTGCTCATCTGGAAAGGCGTGCCTGGCATGGTCGGCAAGATGCTGGACCAGCGCGCCGATGTGATCGCCGCCGAGTTGGAGGAAGCCAAGCGGTTGCGGGCCGAAGCCGCCGCCCTCTTGGCCGACTATCAAAAGCGCGCCGCCGGCACCGAAGCCGAGGCGCAAAGCATCATCGCCGCCGCCACCGCCGAAGCCGCGCAGTTCCAAAAAGAATCCCGCGCCGCGCTGGAAGCCCAGATCGCCCGGCGCGCCGCCGCCGCCCAGGATAAGATCGCCCAGGCCGAAGCCGCGGCCTTGAACGAAATCCGCGGCTTGGCCGCCGATACCGCCGTCAATGCGGCGCAGAAGCTGATCGCGGCGCGGCTGGACGAGACCCGCGCCAAAAGCCTGATCGCCGAGAGCATCAAGGGCTTGGGCGAAAAGTTGAACTAAATTCAATAGTGTCATGGCCCGCGAATGCGGGCCACCCAGGTGAAACCAACTCAAATCGTGCAAATGGGCCGATATTCCATTCTGCACTGTTAGAGCTTTGTGCCCAACTGGATGGCCCGCAGTCGCGGGCCATGACAATAAGGGTTATGTCTTCTTCGGGGTACATCACGCGCAGATGCAGCTCGTTACCGTGCCCATAACCTGGATGGGAAAAGCGATTCTCTAGCCGCGCCGGCAACGTTCCACGGCATCAAAGGCGCGGACGAAAAGCCGAAGCGGCGCCGGACAGATCCGCCACGATCTGGTGCAGCGCCGCAATGAAGCCGTCCCCGTCATTTTTCTGCACCAGGGGCGCGAGCAGGCGATTCAGAACCCTGTGCTCTCGTTGCGGTCCTCCCAGATGAAGCGACAGATAGAGCGGCATGCCCCTCGTGACGCAATGCTGCACAAAGCCCAACAGGCCCATGTCTTTGAGATGCTCGGTGCCGCGCATCAAGCACAGGATAAACGCGGTGGTGAGAAATCCCGGCTCATGGCAGGGGATCTGGTAGATCAGGACACCGGAACGATCCGGACGCCATTCATCGGACAGGCCGGGTATCAGCCGCCAGCCGCACATCCAAGTACGGCAAACATCCGGGCGCGTGGCATGAATGGCGCAACCGACGCCTTCCACCAGATGCCGGCAGGCAACGCCTGCGGGCTTGGCGATGGACGGCTCCTGAATTTCGAGCAGGACGCAACAGACGGTGAGCCGCCGCATTCGCGTCCCGGAACTGGAAGACCCACTTCGCCCATGCGGGGTTTATAGCAGGCCCGGGATCATTTTTCAGGATAAACGATCTTCAGATGCAGTTCCTTGAGCTGCTTGGCGCCAGCCGGACTGGGCGCGTTCATCAACAGATCCTGGGCCTGCTGGGTCATGGGGAACATAGTGACCTCGCGCAGATTTTCCTCCCCCGCCAGCAGCATCACGATACGGTCGATGCCCGGCGCGGTGCCGCCATGCGGCGGGGCGCCGTGACGGAAGGCATTGATCATGCCCTTGAACTTTTCCTCGGTCTCCTCGCGCGCATAACCGGCGATCTCGAAGGCTTTCAACATCACATCGGGATCGTGGTTGCGGATGGCGCCCGATGACAGCTCATAGCCATTGCAGACAATGTCGTACTGATAGGCCTTGAGGCCCAAAATCGTGTCGTTGTCGTTTTTGTCGAGCGCGAGAAATTTTTCGCGGTCGAACTGCGGCATCGAGAAAGGATTGTGGGAGAAGTCGATCTTCTTGTCGTCTTCGTTCCACTCATACATG
>DATEIA010000281.1:0-6026 GCA_035279305.1 Rhizomicrobium sp. | reverse complement strand
AGCCGCGGCTTCGGACAGTTCCATTTCTATACCCTCAACCAGGCCAATCTGACCTACGCGGCCTGCCGCATTCTCGGAATAGTGCCCAAGGATTTGTCATGACGGTTGCCCGCAATGCCCGCATCGCCTGGATGAAGCAGGAGGCGAAGAAGCGCCTTTTGCTGCTGGATGGTTCCTGGGGCGTGATGATCCAGGGCTTCACGCTGGGAGAGGAGGATTTTCGCGGGAGCCGGTTCGGCAATCATCCGTCCGAACTGAAGGGCAACAATGATCTGCTGACCCTGACCAAGCCCGAGATCATCCGCAATATCGGCCGCCAATATCTGCAGGCCGGAGTGGATTTCATCGAGACCAACACCTTCAATTCCAACTTCACCAGCCAGGAAGATTACGGCCTGGGCCATCTGGTCGGCGAGTTGAACGAAGCCGGGGCGAAACTGGCGCGCGAATTGTGCGATGAGTTTTCGGTCCCCGAGCGCCCGCGCCTGGTCGCGGGCGTGCTGGGTCCGGCCAACCGCACCGCCAGTATTTCGCCGGACGTCAACGATCCCGCCTTCCGCAATATCACCTTTGACCAGTTGCGCGAGACTTACCGCGAAGCCACGCGCGGCTTGATCCGGGGCGGCTCAGATGTGCTGATGATCGAGACGGTGTTCGATACCCTCAATTGCAAGGCCGCGATCTTCGCCATCGAGGAAGTGTTCGTGGAATTGGGCGTGCGCTTGCCGGTATGGATTTCCGGCACCATCACCGATCTGTCGGGCCGCACTTTGACGGGCCAAACACCCACCGCTTTCTGGCATTCGGTGCGCCATGCCGATCCCTTCGCCATCGGGCTGAATTGCGCGTTGGGCGCCAAGGAATTGCGGCCCTATATCGCCGAGCTGGCGGGCGCCTGCGATACGCTGGTGTCGGCGCATCCCAATGCCGGACTGCCCAACGAGTTCGGCGGCTATGACGAGACGCCGGAGACCATGGCCGAGATGATCGGCGAATTCGCCCGCTCCGGCCTGGTGAATATCGTCGGCGGCTGCTGCGGCACCAAGCCCGAGCATATCGCCGCTTTCGGCAAGGCGATCGGCGATGTGCCGCCGCGCGCCATCCCGCAAAAGCCCAAATATATGCGCCTGTCGGGGCTGGAGCCTTTCACCCTGACGCCGGATTTGAACTTCATCAATGTCGGTGAGCGCACCAACATCACTGGCTCGGCCAAGTTCCGCAAACTGATCGCCGCCAATGATTATGAGACGGCGCTGGATATCGCGCGCAACCAGGTCGAGAATGGCGCCCAGATCATCGACATCAATATGGACGAGGGGTTGATCGATTCGGAAGCCGCCATGACGCGCTTCGTCAACCTGATCGCTGGCGAGCCCGATATTTCCAAAGTGCCGCTGATGATCGACAGTTCCAAATGGAGCGTGATCCAGGCCGGCCTGAAATGCTGCCAGGGCAAGGCGGTGGTCAACTCCATCTCCTTGAAGGAAGGCGAAGAGGCGTTCATCGAGCATGCCCGCGAAGTGCGCCGCTTCGGCGCGGCCGTGGTGGTGATGGCGTTCGACGAGGTGGGTCAGGCCGACACCCGCCAGCGCAAGACCGAGATTTGCAAGCGCGCCTACGATATCCTGGTCGACAAGGTCGGCTTCCCGCCGGAAGACATTATCTTCGATCCCAATATCTTCGCGGTCGCCACCGGGTTGGAAGAGCATAACGAATATGGCAAGGCCTTTATCGAGGCGGCCGCGATCATCCGTAAGGAAAATCCCCATGCCCATATTTCGGGCGGGGTTTCCAACTTCTCCTTCTCCTTCCGGGGCAATGAGAAAGTGCGGGAGGCGATGCATTCGGTCTTCCTGTTCCACGCCATCAAGGCGGGCATGGATATGGGCATCGTCAATGCCGGCCAGCTCACGCTGTATCAGGACATCCCCACGCCGCTGCGCGAAGGCATCGAGGATGTGCTGTTCAACCGCCGCGCCGACGCCACCGAGCGCCTGCTCACCCTGGCGCAGGAATATCGCGGCGACGGTGTTGCCGCCGAAGTGGAAGACGCCGCCTGGCGCTCGCTGCCGGTGATCGAGCGCATCACCCATGCCATGGTGCATGGCATCGATGCCTTCATCGTCGAGGACACCGAAGAGGCCCGCGCCGCCGCCACCCGGCCATTGGATGTGATCGAAGGCCCGCTGATGGCGGGGATGAATGTGGTGGGCGACCTGTTCGGCTCGGGCAAGATGTTCTTGCCGCAAGTGGTGAAATCGGCGCGGGTGATGAAAAAGGCGGTGGCCTATCTGCTGCCCTTCATGGATGCCGACAAGAGCCAGGTGAAGGAACCTGCCGGCAGGATCATCATGGCGACGGTGAAGGGCGATGTGCACGATATCGGCAAGAACATTGTCGGCGTGGTGCTGCAATGCAACGGCTACGAGGTGATCGATCTGGGGGTGATGACGCCGACCCAGAAGATCCTGGATGCCGCCAAAGAACACAAGGCCAACATCATCGGCCTGTCCGGCCTGATCACCCCGTCCTTGGACGAGATGGTAACGGTGGCGTCCGAGATGGAACGCCAGGGTTTCGATATTCCGCTCTTGATCGGCGGCGCGACCACCTCGCGGGTGCATACCGCGGTGAAGATCGATCCCAGCTATCGCCGGGGCCAGACCGTCTATGTCACCGACGCCTCGCGCGCGGTGGGCGTGGCCTCCAGTCTGCTCAGCAAGGATAGCGGCGCCAACTATGCCGCCGAGGTCCGCGCCGAATATGAAAAGATCGCCACTGGACATGCCAATCAGCGCGCCGGCGGCAAGCGGCTGGCGATCGCGGAGGCGCGCGCCAATGCCGCAAGAGTGGATTTCACCGGTTACACACCGCCGGCGCCGTCTTTCCTGGGATCGCGCCTCTATACCAATTACGACCTGGCGGCGCTGGCGAACTATATCGACTGGGGTCCCTTCTTCCAGACCTGGGAACTGGCCGGGCCGTTCCCCGCCATCCTGGAGGATGACAAGGTTGGGCAGGCGGCGCGCGACCTGTATCGCGACGCCCAGGCGATGCTGAAGAAGATCATCGATGGCAAGTGGCTGACCGCCAGCGCCGTGATCGGTTTCTGGCCCGTCAACCGCGATCCCAAGAATCCCGACGACATTATCGTCTATGGCGACAAGGCGCGGAAATTCCCGATTCAGACCTTGCACAGCTTGCGCCAGCAGATGGCGCGCGAACCGGGACGTCCCAACCTGGCGCTGGCCGATTTCATCGCGCCCGTGGGCACCGAAGACTATATCGGCGGTTTTGTGGTGACCGCCGGTATCGGCGAGGACAAGCACATCCAGAAGTTCGAAGCCGCCAAGGATGACTATTCCGCGATCCTATTGCGGGCCCTGGCGGACCGGCTGGCGGAAGCCTTTGCGGAAGCGCTGCATGAACGGGTGCGCAAGGATTATTGGGGCTATGCGAGGGACGAACATTTCAGCAATGACCAGCTGATTAAGGAAGCCTATCGCGGCATCCGTCCGGCGCCGGGCTATCCCGCCCAGCCCGAACATTCGGAAAAGGCCACTTTGTTCAAGCTGCTGGACGCCGAAGCCAAGATCGGCGTCAAGCTGACCGAAAGCTATGCCATGTGGCCGGGGTCTTCGGTATCGGGCTTCTATTATGCCCATCCCGAAAGCCGCTATTTCGGTGTCGGCAAGATCGAGCGCGACCAGGTGGAAGATTACGCCCGCCGTAAGGGTTGGACGCTGGAAGAAGCCGAGCGTTGGCTGGCGCCGCTGCTCAACTATAATCCCCGCGCTGTTAATGCAGCGTAGCGTCCGCTATTTTTTGGGCGGCGGCGGAGGAGGCGGAGGTGGCGGTTTCCCCGTGTTAGATCCGGGATTTGCGCTGCGCCCTCCCTGGACGGTGCTTCGTCCGGGCGGAGGCGGGGGTGGGTTTGAGCTTTTCATTCCCATTTAGTTTTTCTCCATGAATTCTACCCATTTCACGTCTTGCGCGGCTATTAGGACACAAGACACCCCAATAATCGGAGTTTCTTGGATACCGTCCAGCCAAGATGGTTGTTGCAGAACAAAATGCCCGCGAGTGGGATCAGATGGCCAATCCTTCGGCCACCCATAAATTCTACGCTCATCTTGTAGATGCAAGACGACGTAGGTGACGTTCTTTAAAAAGGCACCGAACCATTCCGATGGGTAGGAAGTTTCCCTGGTAATGCTAAGTTTTCGAGCTAACGCATGAAAGCAGTCGCTATTTGCAGCGAAAGAAAAAACTAAACCGAGGAAAAATGCTGAAACGGTGGATGCCAGTAACTGCTTAGTTTCGTGGGGCATCGTAGCCAGCAAGGAAGGCCAGAACGCCGTTACTGCCATTTTTTCTAAGAAAATAGCTGCTTGCACTATCAACGTGAAGATTAGTGCTTGAATTACCCGTTCGAACTGGGATGGCTTTGGGTGGGATGTGAGTCCGTAGAAAACCCATGCCATTAGGAAACCTGGCAATAAGTACTGAAATATTCGGACGGCTGTTTCGCCCAATTCGCCCATTGGATGCCTCGTGGGTCTAATTTAGGGGAGCGCAACTCGCCTTTTTGTAACGGTTATCGTATTTATTTTCCATGTCAGTCTGGGGAAAAGTCAGTGGAGCAGCAGCGGGTCTCTTTGTAGGAGGTCCGGTTGGCGCTGTCGTGGGTGCGGTGGTCGGCCACTTCTTCCTGGACCGTGAGAGCGATCCCGGCGTTACCTTCACCATCGCGGTGGTGGCGCTGGCGGGCAAGATGGCGCGCGCCGATGGCGTGGTGACGGAAGCGGAGTTCGAAGTTTTCCGCCAGGTGTTCGGCGTACCGCCGGAAGAACAGGCCAATGTCCAGCGCATCTTCAACCTGGCGCGCCAGGATATCGCCGGCTACGAACATTATGCGGGACAGATCGCGCGCCTGTTCGTCGGCAATCCCGCCATGTTGGAAGATATTCTCGACGGACTGTTCGAGATCGCCAAGGCCGATGGCGTGCTGCATCCTTGCGAGGCCAAGTTCCTGGAACGGGTGGCGGAAATCTTCGGCTTCGCGCCCAATGAGTTTCGCCGCATCCGCGCCAGCCATTTCGCGCCGGAACTGACCGACCCTTATGTGATCCTGGGTCTGTCCTATGTCGCGGACGACGACGAGCTGAAACAGACCTATCGCCGGCTGGTGCGCGAGAACCATCCCGACAGTTTGATGGCGCGCGGCGTTCCGCCGGAATTCGTCAAGCTGGCCAATGACAAGCTGGCGGCGATCAACACGGCCTATGAGAAGATTCGCGCCGAGCGGGGCTTAACGTGAAGCGGGTGGACATGCCGTCGCCCAATTTCGATGCACGCGGCGATGTCCCCATCGACATGCTGCTGCTGCATTATACCGGCATGAAAAGCGCGAAGGAGGCACTGGACCGGCTATGCGATCCGGCCGCCAAGGTTTCCGCGCACTACACCATCGATGAAGACGGCACCGTCTATGGCCATGTGCCGGAAGCGCGGCGCGCCTGGCATGCCGGCGTCGGGCATTGGGCGGGCGTGACGGATATCAATGCGCGCTCCATCGGCATCGAGCTGGTCAATCCCGGGCATGAATTCGGCTATCGGGAATTTCCCGCTGACCAGATCGCCGCGCTGACCACCCTGTGTCACAGCATCCTGATGCGCCATCCCATTCCCTCTTGGCGCGTGTTGGGCCACAGCGATGTGGCGCCGGCGCGCAAGGAAGATCCCGGTGAATTGTTTCCCTGGGCGCAGTTGGCGCAAGCGGGTATCGGACTGTGGCCGCGGGCCATCGCCAGCGATCTGGAGGCCAAGGCGCTGGCGCGCTTCGGCTATGATCCCGAGGCTCCGCAGGGCAAGGTGATCATGGCTTTCCAGCGCCATTTCCGGCCCAAAAAGCTGGACGGCCAGTGGGATAGCGAATGCGCCGGCTTGTTGGCTTCCCTGCTTGAAAAAATCAACGGTTAACGCGGGTTTCTGGGTGGCCGGGCAGCGTAGCGCAAGCTGCGCTT
>DATEIA010000280.1:0-3447 GCA_035279305.1 Rhizomicrobium sp. | reverse complement strand
GCGCTTCAAACTCTCTATGCGCCGCGACAGACCGGCCGCGCGCGCGTAAACCGGCGGCAGCGAAGCGCCGATCAGCATCGAACCGCGCACCGCGCCCAGCGCATCGTCGGGATGCATCGCCAAGGCGGGCGGCATGTCATGTTGCAGCCTTTCCAAAATCCCCAGCAGCTTGGTGATCGCCACCCGGTCCTTGGCAAAACCGGCGCTGAGGCGCGTATTTTCCAGTGTCAGCTGGACGATCCGGGCATCGGCCTCCATCTTCTGCCGTTCCAGATTTTCGATGCGCGCCGCGGTCGCGATCAGCTTTTGCCGCAGTGCCGCCGCCTCGGCCGTCAGACTGTCGCTTTTCTCCTTGGCGGATGCCAGTTGCGGCTTTCCCTGATTCAATTCCGAGGAAAGGCTTTTGAGCTGTTGCGCGCTGGAGGGCAATTTGGCCAGCGCCTTGCCCGGCAAGGCCTGACTGAGATCGATCGCCGGTTCCGGCGCCTGCGGCATCGCAGGTGCGGGGCGCGGCGTGGGACGGATCGATAGATCGACGCGCTTATATTTTTGCGCCGCCGCCGCCGGCGAAATCGTCAGCAACAGCGACAGAAACAGAGCGCCGCTTTTGGTCACGCGCCTTTCACCAGCAGAGAATGGCCCGTCATCAGCGCGGGTTTTTGCAGGCCCATCAGCTCCAGCATGGTGGGCGCGACATCGGCCAACCGGCCATTTTGCACTCCCATGCCGGCGGGCGCGCCAAGAATAATCACCGGCACGTCCAAGGTGGTGTGCGCGGTATGGGGTTCGTGGGTCTCAGGGTCCTGCATCATTTCGATATTGCCGTGATCTGCTGTCAAAAGCATTAATCCGCCGCACTTTTCCAGCGCCGCGCGCAGCCGCCCCAGGCATTCGTCGATCGTGTCCACCGCCGCAACCGCCGCTGCCATGATGCCGGTGTGCCCCACCATGTCGGGATTGGCGTAGTTGCAGACGATCAGGTCATATTTGCCCGAAGCGATGGCCTCTTCCAACTTTTCGGTGACCTGATAGGCGCTCATCTCGGGCTTATGGTCATAGGTCGCGACCTTGGGGCTGGGCACCAGAATGCGGTCTTCGCCCGCGAACTGATCCTCGCGCCCGCCATTCAGGAAAAATGTGACATGGGCGTATTTTTCCGTCTCGGCGATCCGCAGCTGTTTCATGTGATGCGCCGCGATCACCTCGCCCAGGGTCTGGCGCACATCTTCGGGCGGGAATACCGACGCCATCAAAGGCTTGAGGGCATCGGAATATTCGGTCAGTCCGGCGGCGGCGCTGAAATGCGCCACGCGGCCCCGGTCAAAACCGTCAAAGCCCTTGTCCAACAGGGCGGTGGAAATTTCCCGCGCCCGGTCGGCACGGAAATTTGCGAACAACAGCGCATCGCCGTCCTCTACCCCGGCATAGTCACCAAGAATACAAGGCAGGACGAATTCGTCCGTGACGTCTCCGGCATAGGAGGCGTCCAGCGCCGCATCGGCATCGTCAAAGCGGCGGCCGGAGGCATCGATAATTGCGTTATAGGCTTTTTCCACCCGGTCCCAGCGCTTGTCGCGGTCCATGGCGTAATAGCGGCCCGACACGGTGGCCAGGCGGACACCGGCCAGGCCGTGAATATCCTTGAGGAATTTCTTGACAAAGCCCCTGGCGCTTTTGGGCGGCGTGTCGCGGCCGTCAAGAAAGGCATGCACGAAGACCGGCGCGCCGGCCGCGCTGATGATCTTGACCAGGGCCGCGATCTGATCCTGATGGGAATGCACGCCACCGGGCGAAAGCAAGCCCATCACATGCACCGCACGCCCGGCACTTTTGGCCTTGCCGATCAGGGACAGCAGTACGGGGCGCCGCGCCAGCGAACCGTCTTCGATGGCGACATCGATGCGCGGCAGGTCCTGGGCCACGACCCGGCCGGCGCCGATATTCATATGGCCCACTTCGGAATTGCCCATCTGGCCCTTGGGCAGCCCCACCGCGCTGCCCGAAGTCGCCAGCAGCGCATGCGGGCATTCCGCCAGCAGCCGCGTGTAGTTGGGCGTCTTCGCCGCCGCGATGGCGTTGTCGGCGGCATGATCGGGCCGCCAGCCCCAGCCATCGAGAATACAAAGCAGGGCGGGGCGCGGCGGCATGTAAGTTCCTGAAACGAAGCGGTTTTGCAAAGTATAAAGCCGAAACTGCCCTGTCTATCCGACAGACTTGACCCATCCGGAAATAGGACGATGCAGCGCAGTTTCTTCGGACGGCACCATGTCTTTGGCTGGTCGCGCCAAGATATCAGCTTCGCCGCTCCTACCTCGCTTGCCCACGGCAACAAGGGGCATGCACGGCAGCCTGGTCCCGGCAGGATTTGCCGAGAGTGGCTTTTCATTTTTTGAACACTGTACAAGTAATTGATTTTATTAGAGTAATTTCATGGCCTGCCCGGCATGAAACTGGCAAAGACCAGCGCGGACACAAAGGCAGAAGCCGTTCATGCGCCGCGCACCTTATTATCTTCGTATTGCCGCCCTCATCGTGGGAGCCGCACTTAGTGTGCTTCCTTGGGCGGCCTCGCCCGCCTTTGCCTTTTCCCGGGTCAAGGACTTGGTCGAGGTCCAGGGCATCCGTGACAATATGCTGGTCGGTTACGGCCTGGTGGTCGGCCTGAACGGTACCGGCGACAGCCTCAAGAACGCGCCTTTCACCCAGCAGAGCATCCAGACCATGCTCGAGCGCCTGGGCACCAATACCCGCGGCCAGACCATGCAGACCAAGAATGTCGCCGCCGTGATGGTGACGGCCAGCCTGCCCGCCTTTTCCGCGCCCGGCTCGCGGATCGACGTGTCGGTCTCCGCCATGGGCGATGCCAAGAATCTCCAGGGCGGCACCCTGCTGGTCACCACGCTGTTTGGCGCGGACGGACAGATCTATGCCCTGGCCCAGGGCCCGGTGGCCGTCGGCGGTTTCTCCGCCCAGGGCGAAGGCACCAGCGTGACGCGCGGCGTTCCCACCTCCGGGCGCATCGCCAATGGCGCCATTGTGGAAAAGGATACCGGCTTCAAGCTGGCCAGCCTGGGCAATCTGAAATTGTCGCTGCACAATCCCGACCTCACCACCGCGACCCGCATCGCCAAGGCGGTCAACGCCTATCTGGGCGGCAACAGCGCCCAGGCATCCGACCCTTCCAATGTCGAGTTGACCGTCCCGGCCAACTATCCCGGCGGCGTGATGGCGCTGCTGACCGACATAGAGCAGGTCAAGGTCGATCCCGATCAGGGCGCCAAAGTCATCATCGACGAGACCAGCGGTGTGATCGTGATGGGCGCGGATGTGCGCATCTCCACCATCGCCATCGCCCAGGGCAATCTGACCATCAAGGTCACCGAGACCCCGCAGGTCAGCCAGCCCGCGCCCTTCTCCCAGACCGGCACCACCGAAGTGGTTCCGCGC
>DATEIA010000279.1:0-15472 GCA_035279305.1 Rhizomicrobium sp. | reverse complement strand
GCTGGGCACCATTCGCATGCATCAGGAACGGGAATATCCCGGCCGGGTCAGCGGCACGGATCTGGTCAATCCGGATTTCGCCGCGATGGCGCGGAGCTTCGGCGGCTTTGGCGCCACCGTGGAGAAAACGGCGGACTTCGCCCCCGCCTTCCTGGCGGCCCAGGCCAGCGGCCTGCCCTCTATCTTGCATGTGAAGTTCGATGCCGAAGGCATCACGCCGACGACGACGATCTCGGCCATCCGTGCGAAAGCCTTAAACTCCTAACGCTGCCCATAGAAGCGCCGCGCGTTCTTGGCGGTTTTAGCCGGTAAAGGCCCAAAAGCCGGAAAATGGCGAAAATAGTATCTTGCAAGGCAAGGTACCGTGTGATAGACAATAGCGCATGGTCGAATCCCTGCAAATCCAGCTCAAAAAAGGCGTCTTGGAAATGTGCGTGCTGGCACTGCTCTCCAAGGGCGACAACTACGCTTACGACATCGCCAGCCGCATGGCCGAAGCGGTGGGGATGGGCGAAGGCACCATCTATCCCTTGATGCGCCGCATGCAGAATGACGGGCTGGTCTCGACCTATCTGCAGGAGTCGGGCAGCGGTCCGCCGCGTAAATATTACAAGCTCACCAAAAGCGGCGCGCAGGCGCTGAAGTCGCAAATTTCCGACTGGCAGGCCTTTGAAGCTGCGGTGCGGAAGATCCTGGGAGAGGTAACATGAACCGCGCACATTTCATGGCGCAGCTTCGCGACGGCTTGGCCGGCCTGCACCATAGCGACATCGACGATATCGTGGCCGATTATGAAAGCCACTTCGCCGATGGCGCCGCCGATGGCCGCAGCCAGGAAGAGGTTGCCGCCGCCCTGGGCGATCCGGTGCGCCTGGCGCGCGAATTGCGCGCCGAGATCGGCTTTCGCCGCTGGGAGGAAAATCGCAGCGCGGGGAATTTCTTGGGCGTGGTGCTGGCGCTGTTGGGGCTGGCGACCATCGATTTCATTATTCTGTTGCCGTTCCTTTGCTTCCTGGCCGCGCTGTTCTTCGGTCTGGCGGTCGCCTGCCTAGCCGGTGTGGTGGGCGGTTCTGCCCTGCTGTTCAATCTCTTGCCTTTCGGCTGGGGTAGTTGGATGGGTCATCCAGCCATGCAGCTTTTGATTGGGCTCGGCCTGATCAGCGGCGCGATCGGCGGCGGCGCCTTGTTGCTGCTGTTGATGGATATCATCGCCAAACTCTTGATCCGCTATGCGCGGCTGCATTT
Organism: Rhizomicrobium sp.; assembly: GCA_035279305.1. Classification (GTDB taxonomy): domain Bacteria; phylum Pseudomonadota; class Alphaproteobacteria; order Micropepsales; family Micropepsaceae; genus Rhizomicrobium. Next base: position 14,227 of record DATEIA010000279.1, on the reverse strand, counting down.
CCGCCTGTTCGACACCGCCAACAAATCCATCTGAGATCCCAGTCAAAGGAATTGCCATGGTGCACAAGCTCGCTATCGTCGCCGTTATCGGCCTTTCCGCCTCCGCCGTGTGCATGGGCGCTGCCGCCGCCATTGGCGGCAAGGAATTTGGCGATGGGTGGAAAGACATGGATTTTCCCATGTTCGACCGCAAACCGCGCTGCGAAGCCGTGCAAGGCGCCACCGCCACCAGCCGTGACCTGGACTGGGACGGCAGCGATCATGTCGAACTGGCGGTGCAGGGCCATGCCAGCTATACGCCCGGCAATGGCAAGACGGTGCATGTCACCGGCGACCCCCAGATACTGGCGCATTTAAAGGTGGATGACGGCGACATCGAGATGGATTGCCGCGGCTGGCAGGAACGCACCAAAAACCTGGCGATCACCCTGCCGGGCCGGGAGTTCCGGAAATTCAGCATTGCGGGCATCGGCAGCCTGAGCTTGGACCGGCTGGATCAGCGCAAGCTGAAGATCGAGATGGCCGGGGCAAGCGCCGTCAAGGCCAATGGCAAGGTTGAAGAGCTGGATATCGAGATGGCGGGAATCGGCGAAGCCGATTTCGGCAAGGTGACCGGGCGCGCAGCCAAAGTGGAAATCGCCGGCATCGGCAAAGCCGATATTGCGCCCAGCGAGGAAGCGAAAATTGAAATTGCGGGGCCCGGCGAGGTCACGCTGCACAGCAATCCCAAGCGTCTGGAAACAGAAATCGCGGGGCCGGGCCGCATTCACAAAGTCCCCGGCGACGACTAGTGTCCCGATTCCGAAATTCGCATGATCTCGATATCGATGGGAATGCGAACTTCGAAACCACGACACTAGGGCCAACTCGACAAATCGATGGGACGGGCCTATGTCCCGCCCCCATGTCCTTAACCCTGCAAATCGGCGACATCACGATTCCCGGCCGCGTGCTGACCGCGCCCATGACCGGCGTTTCCGACCTGCCCTTCCGCCGCATCGCCAGCCGTTGCGGCGCCCCTTACGTCGCTACCGAAATGGTGGCCTGTGACAGCTTCGCGCGCGGCCGGCCCGATGTGGTGCGGCGCGCCGCGATCGGTGAAGGCTTGCCTCTGATGGTGATCCAACTGGTGGGACGCACACCCGAATGGATCGCCAAGGGCGCCAAGCTGGCCGAGCAGGCCGGCGCCGACATTATCGATTTCAACATGGGCTGTCCCGCCAAAGAGGTCACTGGGGCGCTGTCGGGCTCGGCGCTGATGCGCGAACCGGACCTGGCGGCGCGGCTGATCGAAGCGGCGGTGAATGGCACCTCGCGTCCCGTCACCCTGAAGATGCGGCTGGGCTGGGACGATAACAGCCGCAACGCGCCGCAGATCGCGCACCTTGCCGAACGGCTGGGCGTGAAAGCCATCACCGTGCACGGCCGCACCCGCCAGCAATTCTATGGCGGCAAGGCGGACTGGCGCGCGGTTGCCGAGGTCAAGAAAGCCACAAGCCTGCCGGTGATCGTCAATGGCGACATCACTGACGCAAAGTCAGCACGCGACGCCTTGACGCTATCCGGCGCCGATGCGGTGATGATCGGGCGCGGCGCCTATGGCCGGCCCTGGATCGCATCGGCATTGGAAAAGGCGCTGAAGCATGGAACGGAAATGTTAGAGCCGGACCTGACCTCTCGTTTGGGCATTGCGCTTGAACATTTCACAGACACGCTGCGCTTCTATGGCGATGCGCTGGGCCTGAAAATATTCCGCAAACATTTGGGCTGGTATGTCGAACAGGCATTATGTCCTGTCGATCCGGCCCTGCGGCGCGCCACCAAGGCCCGTCTGTGTCAAATTGACAACCCAAGCGGAGTGGAATCGGCCCTAACGGAGCTCTGGGCCGCACTTTCGCCCGATTCAGCCCTTCCAATTTCCGCATCCGCTCATATGTAAGGGCCCGGCGAGACTTTCCGCCCTGGGGACTTTATTTGTTTTCGGATGTCTGTGGCGGATAGCGCCAATCGTCATCCTGGTCAGCGAACCTATTGAGGGACTGATGCCGCGTTTTATTTTGCCCGCCCTGATGATGAGCCTGGTTCTGGCCGCCTGCAATCGCCCGCAGCAGCAGCAGCAGATGCCGCCGGCCAATATCGGCTACACGGTTGTGAAGGAACAGAAGGTGCCGCTGATGGTCGAATTGCCGGGCCGCACCAATCCCTTCGCGGTGTCCGAGATTCGTCCGCAGGTTTCCGGCATCGTCCAAAAGCGGCTGTTCGTGGAAGGCTCGACCGTCAAACAAGGCCAGCCGCTTTATCAGATCGATCCGGCACCCTATCGCGCCGCCTATGATAGCGCGATGGCGAGTTTGGCCTCCACCAAGGTCAAGGCGGAACGCTATGCCCGCCTGTTGTCCGAGAACGCCATCGCGCCCCAAGACGCCGACGACGCGCGCGCCTCCTATCTCCAGGCCAAGGCCAATGCCGACGCCGCCCGCATCAATCTGGGCTATACCCGCATCGTGGCGCCGATCAGCGGCCGCATCGGAGCGTCCACGGTGACCGAAGGCGCCTTGGTAACCGCGCAGCAGGCCACCGCGCTTACCACCATCTCGACCCTGGATCCCATCTATGTCGATGTCGGACAGTCCAGCGCCGAACTGGTGGCGCTCAAACGCGCCATCCAGGCCGGCAATGTCAGCTCAACCGGCCCGCTCACGGCGGAGGTTTCGCTGAAGCTGGATGACGGAAGCATTTATCCCGAGAAGGGCAAGCTGCAATTCACCGACGTCACGGTCGATCCCGCCACCGGCATGGTGCAATTGCGCGCCATCTTTCCCAACCATGACGGGTTGCTGCTGCCCGGACTCTATGTCCGGGCCACCATCAACCAGGGCATCGATCCCAAAGGCATCCTGGTGCCGCAGAACGCCGTCGGCCACGACCAGAAGGGCGAACCCACCGCCTTGGTCGTGGACGCAAAAAATTTCGCGCGGCTGCGCGTGCTCAAGACGGGCCGCGCGGTCGACGGCAATTGGCAAGTGCTGGAAGGCTTGAAGCCGGGTGACAAAGTGATCACCGAAGGCCTGTCCAAGGTGGCGCCCGACATGCCGGTCAATCCGCAACCGGCCGGCCAGGCGCCCAAGCCCATGGCGGCGGCGCACTAATGTCTCTATCGCGCTTCTTTATCGACCGTCCGGTTTTTGCCTGGGTCATCGCGGTCGTGGTCATGCTGGCGGGCGGCATCGCCGCCTTGAGCCTGCCGATCGAGCAATATCCCACCATCGCGCCGCCGGCGGTGGTGATCAACGCCACGTATCCCGGCGCCGACTCCGAGGCCCTGCAGAATTCCGTCACCCAGGTGATCGAGCAGCAACTGATCGGGTTGGACAACCTGCTGTATTTCTCGTCGCAATCCAATGCCGACGGCACGGTGCAGATCACCGCCACCTTCGCCCCCGGCACCAATCCCGACATCGCCCAGGTCCAGGTCCAGAACAAGGTGCAGGCGGCGGTGCCGCTTCTGCCCAGCGCGGTGCAGCAATTGGGCGTGGTGGTGGCCAAGAACCAGTCCAACTTCATCATGGTGATCGGCATTTATGACGATACCGGCCGCTACACCAATGTCGACATATCCGACTTTATCACGTCCAAGATGCAGGACCCGATCAGCCGTGTGCCCGGCGTGGGCAATACGCGGGTGTTCGGCGCGCAATATGCCATGCGCATCTGGCTGGATCCCTTCAAGCTGCAGAATTTCAGCCTGCAGCCCTCGGACATCGCCAATGCGGTGCGCACGCAGAATGTGCAGGTTTCCGCCGGCCAGATCGGCCAGCAGCCCACCGTCAAGAGCGCGGTGATCAACGCCACCGTCACGGCCCAGTCCCGGCTGCAAACCGCCGCGCAGTTCCGCGCCATCATCCTCAAGACTTCGTCCACCGGAGCGGTCGTGCGATTGGAGGATGTGGCGCGCGTGGAGCTGGGCGCGGAAACCTATTCCATCGTCAGCCTGTTCAACGGCTATCCCGCCGCCGGTATTCCCATCATGCTGGCGCCGGGCGCCAACGCGCTCAAGACGGTGGACGCGGTCAAGACCAAGGCCGAGGAATTGAAACTGTCCCTGCCGCCCGGCATGAAGATGGTCTATCCCATCGACAACACCACCTTCATCCGGCTTTCCATCCATGACGTGGTGGTGACCTTGATCGAAGCCATCGCCCTGGTGGTGCTGGTGATGTACGTCTTCCTGCAGAACTGGCGCGCCACCTTGATTCCGGCCATCGCCGTGCCCGTGGTGCTGCTGGGCACCTTCGGCGTGCTGGCGGCGACAGGCTATTCGATCAACACCTTGACCTTGTTCGCGCTGGTGCTGGTGATCGGCCTACTTGTCGACGATGCCATTGTGGTGGTCGAGAATGTCGAACGCATCATGCATGAAGAGCGGCTGTCGCCGCGCGAGGCCACCCTCAAAAGCATGCAGGAAATCACCGGCGCGCTGATCGGCATCGGTCTGGTGCTGACCGCGGTGTTCCTGCCCATGGCCTTCTTCGGCGGCTCGACCGGCGTGATCTACCGGCAGTTCTCTGTCACCATCGTCTCGGCCATGTCGCTGTCCATCATGGTGGCGCTGGTGCTGTCGCCTTCTTTGTGCGCCACCTTGCTGAAGCCGGTGGAAGGCGAAGGGCATTTGAAACGCGGTTTCTTCTTCGACTGGTTCAACCGCAATTTCGACGCTTTCCGCGACTGGTATCACAATGCCACCGCCTGGTTCCTGCGGCGCATCTGGGGCACCATGGTTGCCTTTGCGGGCATCGTGGCGATTCTGGTCGTGCTGTTCATCCGCCTGCCCACCGGCTTTCTGCCCGACGAGGATCAGGGTTTTATTTTCAATCTGATCACCCTGCCCGCCGGCACCACCCAGCCCGCGACTCTGACAGTCGCGCAGAATGTGGCCAAATATTATCTCGATACCGAAAGCAACAATGTCGATTTTGTCTTTGCCGTGGCGGGGTTTTCCTTCGCCGGGTCGGGCCAGAATACCGGCATGGCCTTCACCCATCTGAGAGACTGGAGCGAACGCAAGGGCACCAACAACAAAGCGAGCTCCATTGCCAACCGCGCCATGATGCACTTCTTCCCCCTGAAGGAAGCTCAGGTCTTCGCCATCACGCCGCCTTCGGTACAAGAGTTGGGCAATGCCACGGGCTTTGACCTGCAGTTGGAAGATCGAGGCAATCTCGGACATCAAGGCCTGATCGATGCCCGCAACCAATTGCTGGGTCTAGCGGCAAGAAGTCCCCTGCTGCTGGGCGTTCGCCCCAACAGCCTGGACGACACGCCGCAATTGCATGTCGATATCGACCAGGCCAAAGCGAGCGCGCTGGGCGTGTCGCTGGCCGACATCAATTCCACCCTCAGCGCCGCCTGGGGCTCGAGCTATATCAACGACTTTATCGACCGGGGCCGCGTCAAGCGCGTCTATATGCAGGGCGACGCGCCCTATCGCATGACGCCGGAGGACCTGGATCGCTGGTATGTGAAGAGCACCAATGGCACCATGGCGCCCTTCTCGTCCTTTGCCACCTCGCGCTGGACCATCGGCCCCGCCTCGCTGACCCGCTATAACGGCCTGCCCGCCATCGAACTGATGGGCCAGGGCGCGCCCGGCGTTTCCACCGGCACGGCGCTGGCGGAAATGCGCAAGCTGGCGCAGCAACTGCCCAAGGAGGTCGGCATCGAAGCAACCGGCCTGTCCTATCAAGAAGAGCTCAGCGGGTCGCAGGCGCCGGCGCTGTATGCCTTGTCCATCCTGGTGATCTATCTTTGCCTGGCGGCGCTGTATGAGAGCTGGGCCATTCCGCTGTCGGTGATGCTGGTGATCCCGCTGGGCGTGATCGGCGCGCTGCTCGCCACCTGGAGTCGCGGCTTGTTCAACGACATTTATTTCCAGGTCGGCCTTCTAACCACCATCGGCCTGTCCGCCAAGAACGCCATCCTGATCGTGGAATTCGCGGTCGATGCGGAACGCAAGGGGGCTTCGGCCTTCGAAGCCGCGATGGAAGCGGCGCGCCTGCGGCTGAGACCCATTCTGATGACCTCCATCGCCTTCATCGCCGGCGTCACGCCGCTGGCGCTGGCGCATGGCGCCGGCGCGGGCAGTCAGAATGCCATCGGAACCGGCGTGGTCGGCGGCATGATCACCGCCACCGTGCTGGCGATCTTCTTTGTTCCGGTGTTCTTCCAGCTGATCAACACGCGGCTGCAGCATCACAAATAGGCGCGGCGGAACGGTGAAGGCCCGCAGGCTCAGAAATGACAATTTGTCATTATACCTCGGAAGTGCTTGCCAGCCCGTGATAATTGGGTTCCGATCACCACACAGCTTCCGCCAGAATGAAGCGTGTATACCCGTGGTCACCGCATGCGCTCGCCCAAAAAGAACAACAAGCCGCACGGTGAACACTGGGCCACGGTGGAGATTCCCACCGCACCGGACTGGGAGGCCGCGCATATTTTTCTGGAAGTCGCGCGCAGCGGCAGTTTTCGGGCGGCGGCGCAAAAATTGCGGCAATCGGTCAACGCCCTGCGGCGCAGGGTCCATGCGCTGGAACGGGATCTGGGCGTCTCCTTGCTGATACGCCACGTCAATGGCGTGAAGCTGACGGACGAAGGCGCCAAGATTTTCAACGCCGCCCAACGGATGGAGAGCGTTTCATTCGAGCTTTTGCAGGCCGGCAATCCTTCCGGAAAGCAGGTCGAAGGCGAAGTGCAGCTCGCCATCACGGAAGGGTTGGGGGTTGGCTGGATTTTGCCCCAAGCGCCCGAATTCTTGCGCGGCAATCCCAAGCTGACGCTGAATCTGATATGCAAGCAAACGCCGCCCGATCTGCTTCGGCTGGAAGCGGATATTTCGGTGCAACTGGAACGCCCCAAAGGGCCCGATCTCAAGGTCCTGAAGCTGGGCTATCTGCACATGATGTTTTTTGCCGCCCCATCCTATATCGATATTCATGGCTGTCCGAAGTCCGGCACGGAATTCGCAAACCACCGCCTCGTCGTCCTCACGGATGACCGGGGACGCTGGGAAAAGGCCTATCAAAATGTCCTGGCCGGCATTTTGCCGTCAAAAACCGTGGTCTTGCGCAACAATGTCAGTAGCGCGCATTTCCAATCCGTCGCAAATGGTGCCGGCATCGGTATTCTTCCCACCTATGTTCAGGCAATCGGCGCCGGCCTTGTTCCGTTGGAACTGGGAGAAATCATCAAGCACGAAATCTGGCTGACCTACCGATCCGATGCCAAGCGGATCGCGCGCCTTCGCAAGACGATCGACTGGATCGTGCAGGCTTTCGATCCGCACCGCTTTCCCTGGTTCCGGGAAGATTTCATTCATCCCGGCCGGTTCCCAGAATTCTACAGAGGCAGCACTCTGACGAGTCCACTCACAGCCATTCGCACGCGCTAAGAAGCGTGGCGTGGACAGGAATGCACTTTTTCCGAACACGGCATTCGGGCGACTTGCCTGCACGGCTCCTTCAGGAGCCGTGCAAAGCAAGTCGACGTGAACGAGACTGATACCTTAGCTTATGCGCTGCCAGATTGTCGTCGTATACCCATTGGCGCCATTCGGTTCCGAGTAGCCACAGCAGGCAAAGACAGTCCCGCTAGCCATCTGCTCGGAAAGGGTGGTGCCACCCAGAACATTGGTGGTGAAGAGAAACTCTCCGTCAATCGTATCGCCGACCTTGTAGTCATTACCTCCGTCTCCGCTGACGTAAGCCATTATGATGGTACCGATGCCGATAACGGGTGTATCTTCGCTCCGCGTTGGCGGTGGAACAACCGCCGCATCGTCGATCTGCGATTGCAGATTCGCTTCTGCTGCCTCGGCGCGCGCCGTCTCCGCATCGATATTGTTTTGGAGAGTTGTTAGATCGGCAGACAGGCCTGTGACATCAGAAACTCCAATGGTTGCACTGTCGGTGCTGGTGATAACGACACAGTATCCATTGCCGCCATTGCCGCCCGTGCCGCCGCTGAAACCGGCACCCGTGCCGCTGCCGCCGCCGCCGCCGCCGGCAGCATAACCGCCATTGCCGCCATTGCCGCCATTGCCGCTGACCGTGCCGCCACCTGAGCCGCCGCCGCCGCCGCCCGAACCGCCATAGTTGAAAAAGTCGCCATTCGACCCGTTGCCGCCGGCGCCACCATTGCCGGTGAGGTTGCCAAGGCCGGCGGTGCCGCCACCACCGGAATTGGTTTGGGTACCTCCGGTGGTCTCCAAGCTGTTCTGTCCGCCACCGGCGCTGCCATCACCAACGGGCGTGTTGGCGGCCGGCACACCGCCGCCGGCGCCGCCACCCGCACCGCCCCAAACCGACGATCCGCCAGCGAAGCCGAAACCAACACCGCTAAAGCGCGAGCTACCGCCGCCACCGCCGCCATATTCGGCGGCATAACCCTTGGCGTTCGATGCGGCATTTGCGCCTTGTCCGCCCGATGCATCCGTCGTTTGCCGGCCGGGTCCGCCGCCGGTACCTGCCACGCTGGTTCCTGATGTGCCTGCCGCAGCCTGGCCGCCACCGGCACCGCCTGCAAAAAAGGTGGCGCCACCACCGCCGCCGCCGCCGAATGCGGTCGCAAGCGAGCCGAATGTCGAGTTGCCGCCCGCGCCGCCGGAGACACCTGAACTGCCCACACCGCCACCAGCACCACCAGCGCCGCCGGCGCCAACACCAACCGATACAGTCGAGCCGAGCGCGCTGGCGGCAAATTCCACAATGGTTCGCGCGCCGCCACCGCCGCCGGATCCTCCGCCGGCCGCCGAACCCACGCTACGGCCCGGTCCACCACCGCCACCGCCGCCGGCTCCGAAGAGTATCACCCTAACCCACGCCGCACTGGCGGGCTTTGTCCAGGTACCGGACGAACTAAATGTTTGAATATCAATCGCCATGATCAATTCCTTCGCTAAAATGATCTTCCGGTGGTCACGCCGACACGCACTTTCCGGCTTGATCGGGTGGACAGAGTAAGAGGCGCCGTCCAGCGCTAGAAATTGCTCCACAAGGACGTGGCGAGATTCTTTGAACCGCCCGCGCAAGTCGCGTTGGAAGCGCGCGGCGATTTCCGTCACCGACCTCCTGCCGCAATCTCTCGGATAGGGGACGGGACACTCCAGCGGCCGCACAAAATAACGGGAGACCGGCTGATCCCGCGAAATCGGAGAGGAAAAGCAATTGGTTGCGCGGACGGCAACAATTTCATTGAGAATTCGCGGAAAATCGAATTCATTCCATTCCATGAATAGCTTAAATCACAAATTCTCCGTCGCCCCGATGATGGACTGGACCGACAGTCCTTGCCGGGTGCTGCATCGCTGCCTGACCAAACAGGCGCTGCTTTATACCGAGATGGTGACGGCGGAGGCGGTGCTGCACGGCAATCGCGCGCGGCTGTTGGGGTTCGAAGCGTTCGAGCATCCGCTGGCCCTACAACTGGGCGGCTCCGATCCTGCCAAGCTGGCGGAAGCGAGCAAGATCGCCGCCGATTTCGGTTATGATGAAGTCAACCTGAATGTCGGCTGTCCTTCCGACCGGGTGCAATCGGGGCGCTTCGGCGCTTGCCTGATGCGCGAACCGGCGCTGGTTGCCGATTGCGTGGCGGCGATGCGCAGCGCGGTTTGCATTCCCGTCACTGTCAAATGCCGCATCGGCGTTGACGATCAGGATCCGGAAGAGAGCTTGCGCAGATTGATCGACGCCTGCGCCCAGGCGGGCGTGACGGTCTTCGCGGTGCATGCCCGCAAGGCCTGGCTGGAAGGACTGTCGCCCAAGGAAAATCGCGACGTGCCGCCGCTGGACTATGGGCTGGTTTATCGCGTCAAGCGCGAGCGTCCGGCGCTGACCATCCTGGTCAATGGCGGCATCGAGACTCTGGAACAGGCCGAGGAGCATCTGCGCCACGTCGATGGCGTGATGCTGGGCCGGGCGGCCTATCACAATCCCATGCTGTTGACGGAAGTGGATGCGCGCGTCTTCGGCGGCGCGACCATCGATCTGGAAGCAGCGGTGGAGGCTTATGCCGAACATGTCGAACGCCAACTGCGCCAGGGCGCGCGGCTGCATGCTCTGATCAAGCCGATGCTGGGCCTTTACAACGGCCGACCGGGGGCGCGGCTGTTTCGCCGCCACTTGAGCGAATATGGGTCACGCGACGGCGCGGGTATTGCCGTGCTGCGCGATGCTTTGGATTTCGTGCGCCAGCGCCGCGCCGCCTGATCAAAGCGCCTGCTTGAGAAATCCGTGAGACCGCCCCAGTGCCGCAGCGGGTCCGGCCAGACCGCGCTGGGCTGCCCGGCGCGGCGGTCCATACAAGCTTAGATTTTCTGGTCGTACGCACCTACTTCGGGATGTTTCGACAAGCGGGTGTCGATATCCTTGAACATAGCCCGCATATTGGCTTCCGAGGCCGGGCTTTCCACCACCACCACCAGCGAGGGTTTGTTGGAAGAGGCGCGCACCAGGCCCCAGGTGCCGTCCTCCAGGGTCACACGCACGCCATTGACCGTGACTACGCTGGCGATCTTCTGGCCCAACAAACTTTCGCCTTTGTCTTTCAGCCCGGAATACGCCTTTACCATCGCCTCGACCACGGCGTATTTTTTGTCGTCGGGACAGAAAGGCGCCATGGTGGGCGAGCCCCAGGTCTTGGGCAGACCATCATACAGGGCCGACAGCTTCTTGCCACCGGCGCGGTCCAGCATCTCCAGCACCGCGATACCGGCGACAATGCCGTCGTCATAGCCGTTGCCGATAGGCGGATTGAAGAAGAAGTGGCCGGACTTTTCGAAACCCGCCAGTGCCTTCAATTCGGCGGTGCGACGCTTGATATAGGAATGGCCGGTCTTCCAATAGTCGGTGGTAACGCCATTCGCCTTCAGCACCGGATCGGTGAGATAGAGGCCGGTGGATTTCACGTCCACCACGAATTGCGGATTCTGGAACTTGGCGGACAGATCGCGCGCCAGCATCACCCCGATCTTGTCGGCGAAGATTTCGCGCCCCGCATCGTCCACCACGCCGCAGCGGTCGCCATCGCCGTCAAAGCCCAGGCACAGATCGGCGCCCTGCTCCTTCACCGCATGACTCATGGCATGCAGCATTTCCATGTCCTCGGGATTGGGATTGTATTTGGGGAAGGTGAAATCCAGATCGGTATCCATGCCGATCACCTCGGCGCCGACGCGGCGCAGCGCTTCCGGCGCGAAGGCCCCGGCGGTGCCATTGCCGCAAGCCGCGATCACCTTGATGGGACGCGACAGTCTGTGGCCCTTGGTCACCGCCTGCAAATAGGTTTCGCGCATATCGGGCACCGCGACATAGGAGCCGCCGGGGCGTTCCTTGGCCAAACCTTCCAGCACGATTTTCTTGATGGCGTTGATCTCATCCGGCCCGAAAGTCAGCGGCCGCTGGGCGCCCATCTTCACGCCGGTCCAGCCATTCTCATTATGGCTGGCGGTGACCATCGCCACGGCGGGGCAGTCCAGCGCGAATTGCGCGAAGTAAGCCACCGGCGACAAGGCCAGGCCGATATCGTGCACTTCACAGCCTGCGCGCAGCAAGCCGATGGTCAGCGCCTGCTTGATCGAGAGCGAATAGGAGCGGAAGTCGTGACCGGTGACGACTTTCGGCTGCACGCCGATGTCGTGCAGATAGGTTCCCAAGCCCAGACCCAAGGCCTGGATGCCCAGCAGGTTGATCTCCTTGCCGAACAGCCAGCGCGCATCATACTCGCGAAAGCCGTTGGCGGTGACCAGCGGCAAATTCTCGTAATCGGCGGTGTTGGGAATGAGATCGGAACGGGGCTTGATCATTGTATCGGCCTGTTGAAATGCGCCAATGTTTTTAGCGGGCCCCACCAGGCATCTCAATGGCCCATAAGTCCTTCGTGATGCGGCTTCAAGGCGCGTTCGAGCGCTGTTTTTCACGCAAACGAGCATGATATAGTCGGCGGATGAACAAGGAACTCGCGGCGAAACTCAACCTGCCCGCGCTGGAAAAAGGGTGGGTTTGGCTGGTGGGCGCAGGGCCTGGCGATCCCGGTCTTATCACCGCGCTGGGCCTGCAGGCGCTCTCCCAGGCCGATGTTATCCTCTACGACGCGCTGGTGGACGAGGCCTTGCTGGCCTTGTCGGACGCCGAGAAAATCTATGCCGGCAAGCGCGCCGGGGTGAGAAGCTGCAAGCAGGACGAAATCTCCGACCTGTTGGTGAAACTGGCCAGGGACAATCACCGCGTGCTGCGGCTGAAAGGCGGCGATCCCTTTGTGTTCGGGCGCGGCGGCGAAGAGGCTCAGGCGCTGGCCCGTGCCGGGGTGAATTTCCGCATCGTGCCCGGGATTACGGCCGGCATCGGCGGCCTGGCCTATGCCGGTATTCCCGTCACCCACCGCGACACCAATCATGCGGTCACTTTCATCACCGGCCACGGCATCGACGGAAAATTGACCAAGTTGGATTGGGCGGCGGTGTCGCGCGGCGCGCCAACTCTGGTGCTTTACATGGCGCGCAAATTCGCCGGCGAAATCACCCAGGCCCTCCTGGCGGCAGGCCGCAATCCCAACGAGCCGGCTGCCATCATCGCCAATGCCGCGCGCAAAGACCAGAAGGTGATTGTCACGACCCTTGCCAATCTGCCGGCGGCGGCCGAGACCGCGCCCACTTTGGCCATCCTGGTGATCGGCGAGAATGTGCGGTTGGCGGAAGAACTCAACTGGATGACCGAGGCGTTTGCCTGAGACCTCTGGCTTTGAGTCTGGCGGACAATTTTTCCATCACCGCCCGACGTTCCTGATCGCTCATGGAAAACCAGGCGGTGATTTCTTCCAGAGTGCGCCCGCAGCCCCGGCAGAGTCCCGAACCCGGGTCATAGGCGCAAATTTTGACGCAAGGGCTTTCCATGTCTTTGTTTACGCGGCTTTTGGCCAGGAAACCCAATCTTTTCAATCGAGTCCTTTCAAAATGGACATTGGCCTTAACCGGGGTTTAACAGCGCCTGCCTAGGCTAGAGGGGTACTTACGGAAAAAGCCCCCATGGCGAAAGCGCAGTTCCACAAGAACCAGAGGGTCTATGTGAAGCCGGTCGGCACCTGGGCGCTGATCGAGCATGTGGTGCCGCATTGGGCCAAGGGCATCGATGAGCCGATCCGTATCCACTACGATGTCGGCCTGGGCCGCGAATTCGCCGCCGAGGAATTGCTCAGCGAGGAGCCGATCGGTGACAAAGTCGCCGGCGAAGCGCAGACTTGGCGGGTGATCCGCGCCCGCAACAAATGGCAGCCCAACGAAGACTGCGCCCGTCATCCCATACCCGGGACCTATCCGGTGGTGGTGACCGGCGAAGCCGATTGGGGCGGCTGGCGCGTTCCGGGCGCCGAATACGATCTTGATCCCGCCAAGATGGAAGAACAGGCGCGGCTGATCGCCAATGCGCCGCGCCTCGCATCCTTTGCCTCATCGCTGGTCAACTGGGCGCGCAAGTCGGGCGAAGACATGCCCAACGAGCTGGCGGAACTGGCGCACCAAGCGCAAGACGTTCTGACCGAGGTCAAGCGGACCAGCTGATGACGGTGACGGCCTATTCGAGGGCTATGCGAACACCTATCAAACCGTGCAGGACAGTGACAGCGTGACAATTCTGCGCGTCTATTGATTGCGCAGGACGCATTGTTCCACCTTCCAGGACCGGGCTATAACCCTCCCGCATTTTTTGCGGGAACCTGATGCGTACCGAAGAGCCGCGCGCCATTCACCTCGCCGACTATAAGGCGCCGGAATTCCGCATCCGGACCGTCGAGCTGGATTTCTCGCTGGAGCCGGAAGCGACCCGGGTCACCGCCAGGCTGGCGATCGAGCGGCTGTCCGGCAATGGGCCTTTGGTCTTGCACGGGGAAAACCAAAAACTCCTTTCCGTGGCCTTGGATGGCCGCGCGCTGGGCACCGGCGCGTATCTGCTGGACGACAAAAGCCTCACCCTTCCCAATCCGCCCGCAAAGCTGATCCTGGAGATCGTGAGCCAGATCGATCCGGCCGCCAATACCCAACTGGAGGGGCTTTTCCTCTCCAACGGCATGTTCTGCACCCAGTGCGAGCCGGAAGGATTCCGCCGCATCACCTATTTCCTGGACCGGCCGGACAATCTTTCGGTGTTCACGGTGCGGATCGAGGCGGACCAGGAGCAGTATC
>DATEIA010000278.1:0-5030 GCA_035279305.1 Rhizomicrobium sp. | reverse complement strand
CTGGATACTGACTTCACCCTGGTCCAGCCCGCCTTCCGGACCGATCTGGACAAAACCGGCCTTGAGGCTTTGAAAAGCGTTGAGATAGGCGCTGATCTTGTCCAGGTCGGCTTTTTGCTGATCGCTATAGGCTTGGTACAGGCGTTGCGGCACAGGCTGGCCCGCGCCACCCAAAAGGACGATCGAGAGACCGGCGGCAAGGCAAAGGCAAAAGCGGCGCATCAGCAAGGCTCGCACGGCAGTATGGAGAAATTCAGGCGATAATTTGCGGTTGTCTGGGGGCCAAGATAGATTTCGGCCCCGAATAAGCAACAAACGATTTGATGTCCCCGCCAGCTTCCTTTTCCCATATCGCGGTTCTAGGCGCCGGCGCCTGGGGTACGGCGCTGGCGTTGGCGGCTCTGGCGGCTGGGCGCAAGACCAGCCTGTGGGTGCGTGAGGATGACGTGCTAGCCGATATAGAGCAGGGCCGCGGCAACCGCTTCCTGCCCGGCGTGGCCATTCCAAAATCGCTGGAAGTCACCGGCGATCTGGCTGAGGCCTGCAAGGCACAGGCCCTGCTGTTGGCGGTTCCCGCCCAGGTGCTGCACGTCTTTGCCGGCGGTTTGAAACCGCATCTGATGCCGGGTCAGCCATTGGTGATCTGCGCCAAAGGGATCGAGAAGAAGAGCGGCAAGCTGGTGACGGAAGTCGCGGCGGAATGCCTGCCCGGTGCCGCGCTCGCTATTCTGTCGGGACCATCTTTCGCGCGCGATGTGGCGCGCGGTCTGCCCACCGCGGTGACCATCGCGGCAAAGGACGCGCTGGCCGCCGCGCTGCAAGCCTCGCTGGGTTCGCCCGCCTTCCGTCCCTATGCCAGCGACGATCTCACCGGCGTTGCCTTGGGCGGCGCGGCCAAGAATGTCTATGCTATCGCCTGCGGCGTGGTCGAAGGCATGGGGCTGGGCGAGAATGCCCGCGCCGCGCTGTTGGCGCGCAGCTTCGCGGAACTGTCGCGCTTGGGTGAGGCGCTGGGCGCGCGGCGCGAAACCTTGATGGGCCTGTCGGGGCTAGGCGACCTGGTTCTGACCGCCACCAGCAAGTCATCGCGCAATTTCTCGTTCGGGGTGGCGCTGGGCGCAGGCCAAGAGCCGGGCGCCGCGCTGGCGGAAGGCGTCGATACCGCGCCGGCTTTGGTCGCTCGGGCCCAGACAGTGGGCGTGGAAATGCCCATTGCCGAGGCCATGGCCGATCTGCTCAGCGGTGCGCTGCCCCTGGGCGAGGCGGTGATGCGGCTGATGCGCCGCAAGCTGACGGTGGAATAGGGAGGTCGGGCGTATGAACACTTGGTTGCTGAAAACCGAACCCGAAACCTGGTCCTGGGAGATGCAGAAAAAGACGGGCGCCAAGGGCGAGCCTTGGAGCGGGGTGCGCAACCACACCGCCAAGCAGAATATGATGGCGATGAAGAAGGGCGATCTGGGCTTCTTCTATCATTCGGGCGCGGAGAAGGCCGTGGTCGGCATTGTCGAAGTGATCGGCGAATACCGCCCCGATCCCACCGACGAGAAAGGCATTTTCGGACTGGTGGTGGTCAAGGCGGTGAAGGACATGCCCAAGCCCGTGACCCTGGCGGAGTGCAAGGCCAATCCCAAGCTGGCGGAAATGAGCCTGGTGAACAGCTTCCGCCTGTCGGTGCAGCCGGTGCGCGAGGCCGAATGGAAGGAAGTCTGCAGAATGGGTGGGTTGAAGTAGTTAGAACTTTTCTTCGCCTTCTCGGCGCACGGCATCGGGAAAATCGCGGTAAAGCCCAAAGCGCGCATTCGTCACCTTGGAATTGACCCCGAAATGCACGCTCTCAACCGGCTCGGCGCGGCTGGCGACATGCTGGAAGGCTTCCTCCAACTGCGCCATGTTTTTGGTCTCGATCACCAGATGGAAATCGCCCAAATCGGCAGGCGCAAGTCCCAGTTTGCGGCGCGTGAGCTTCCAGCCTTCGATCAGTTTCTTGTCCGACAGGTAAGACATGTAGCGCGCCAGGTCACGGGCAAAATCGGTATCCTTGACGCCGGACTTGAGATCGAACCAGACATTATAATAGTCCATCGCCACCTTCCTGCCGCATCGCCTTCTCGCCGGCGAGCTGGTCCGATACTAATGGTCCAGCGCCTTGACGATTTCTTCCGTCATCTTCTTGGCGTCGGCGAACAGCATCATGGTGTTGTCGCGGAAGAAGAGCTCGTTCTCCACCCCGGCATAACCCGAGCCCATGCCGCGCTTGATGAACAGCACAGTCTTGGCCTTTTCCACATCCAGGATCGGCATGCCGAAGATGGGCGATTTTGGATCGGTCTTGGCGGACGGGTTGGTGACGTCATTGGCGCCGATCACATAGGCGACATCGGCCTGGGCGAATTGCGAATTGATGTCTTCCAACTCGAACACTTCGTCATACGGCACATTGGCTTCGGCCAGGAGAACGTTCATATGGCCGGGCATGCGGCCCGCCACCGGATGGATGGCGTAGGAGACCTTGACGCCTTCCTTCTTGAGCTTATCGGCCATCTCGCGCACCGCATGCTGGGCCTGGGCCACCGCCATGCCATAGCCCGGCACGATGATCACGCTGGAGGCGTTTTTCATGATGAAGGCGGCGTCGTCGGACGAGCCCTGTTTGACGGGGCGGGTTTCGGCCGGGCCCTTGGGGCCGCCGGTGTCGCCGCCGAAACCGCCGGCGATGACGCTGACAAAGCTGCGATTCATGCCCTTGCACATGATGTAGGACAGGATCGCGCCCGAAGAACCGACCAGCGCGCCGGTGATGATCAGGGCGCTGTTTTCCAGGGTAAAGCCCAGGGCGGCGGCGGCCCAGCCGGAATAGGAGTTGAGCATCGAGACCACCACCGGCATGTCGGCGCCACCGATGGGGATGATCAGGGTGATTCCGAACAGAAGCGACAATGCGGTGATCGCCCAGAACATCCAATGGGCCTGGTCCATGGTGAACCACGCAACCAGAGCGATGATGACCAGGAAGATCACCAGATTGAGCAGATGACGCGCCGGCAGGATGATGGGAGCGCCGCTCATATTGCCGTTTAGCTTGGCGAAGGCGATGACCGAACCGGAGAAGGTGATGGCGCCAATGGCAACACCCAGGCTCATTTCGACCAGGCTCTGGGCATGGATGGCGCCGGCAGTTCCGATGCCGAAGGCCGCCGGCGAATAAAGCGCCGCGCCCGCGGTCAGAACCGCCGCCAGGCCGACCAGGCTGTGGAACGCCGCCACCAGTTGCGGCATGTTGGTCATGGCGATGCGCTTGGCCATCACCGCGCCGATGATGCCGCCGATGCTAAGGCCGCCGATCACCAGCGCCCAGGTCAGAAGATCGTTGACGCCCGAAATCCACAAAGTGGTGAGGACCGCGATGGTCATGCCGATCATGCCGTTGCGGTTGCCGGCGCGGCTGGAGGCCGGCGATGACAGGCCTTTTAGGGCGAGGATGAAAAGCGAGCCGGCGACAAGATAGAGAAGCGCCGCAATATTGGCGTTCGCGCTCATTTCTTGTCTTTCTTCTTGTACATGGCCAGCATGCGGGCGGTGACCAGGAAGCCGCCGAAGATGTTCACGCTGGCCAGCGTCAAGGCGACAAATCCCAATCCTTTGGAGGTCCAGGATTCCGCGCCGATCACCGGCACCGCCACCGCCACTAACGCCCCCACCACGATCACCGAGGAAATCGCATTGGTCACTGCCATCAAGGGCGTGTGCAGCGCCGGGGTCACGCCCCAGACCACAAAATAGCCGACAAAAATCGCCAGGACGAAGATGGAGAGGCGAAAAACGAAGGGGTCAATCATCTCCATGGTCTATCCCCGTGAAACGGCGGCGCCGTCCTTTGTTACAGCCGAGCCTTTGACGATCTCGTCGTTCCAATCGACGTTCAGCGCGCCGGTCTTCTTGTCGACGATCAGCGAAATGAAATTGAACAGGTTGCGGGCATAGAGCGAAGACGCATCCGCCGACAAAGCGCCCGGCAGGTTGGTAGGACCCAAGATGGTGACGCCATGCGCCTCGACCACCTGGTCCGGCTTGGACAAGGGCGTGTTGCCGCCCGCGCCCGCCGCCAGATCCACGATCACCGAACCTGGCTTCATGGTCTTGATCATCTCTTCCGTCACCAGGATCGGCGCCTTGCGGCCCGGGATCAAAGCGGTGGTGATGACGATGTCCTGCTTCTTGATGGTTTCGGCGGTCAGCGCCGCCTGCTTGGCTTGGTATTCCGCCGACATCGGCTTGGCATAGCCGGCCGCCGTCTGGGCGTTCTTGAATTCCTCATCCATCACCGCGATGAAGGTGCCGCCCAGCGATTCCACCTGTTCCTTGGTGGCGGGGCGCACGTCGGTGGCGCTGACAATGGCGCCCAGCCGCTTGGCGGTGGCGATGGCCTGAAGCCCCGCCACGCCAACACCCATCACCAGCACGCGCGCGGGCGCGATGGTGCCCGCCGCGGTCATCATCATCGGCATGGCGCGGCCATATTGGGCGGCGGCATCGATCACCGCTTTGTAGCCCGCCAAGTTGGCCTGTGACGACAGCACATCCATCGACTGGGCGCGGGAGATGCGCGGCAACAATTCCATGGCAAAAGCGGTGACGCCCTGGTTCGCCAGGCTGGAGATCGCCTCGCCTTCGGCATGCGGCGCCAGGAGCGCCGCCAGCACAGCGCCGCTCTTGATTTGGGAAATTTCACTGACCGAGGGACCGCGCACTTTCAGGACGATATCGGCGTCCTTGAGCACCGAAGCGGCATCCGGCGCAATCGCCGCGCCGGCGGCGGCATAATCGGCGTCGGAAATCTTGGCACCCGCGCCGGCTCCGGCCTCAACCACCACGTCCAAGCCGAGTCCCTTGAACTTTTTGACGGACTCAGGCGTCGCGGCGACGCGCGTCTCTCCCTCTCGAATTTCCTTCGGGACCGCAAGGCGCATGAGGGAGCCTTTGAGACTTAGCCGTGGGTGCGGAAAAGGGCGAGAAACACCATGATCAGC
>DATEIA010000277.1:0-7962 GCA_035279305.1 Rhizomicrobium sp. | reverse complement strand
GGCGGCGATTTCGATTTGATCGTGGTGTCGCTGGGCATGCGCAGTTTTGACGGCCTCAGGCTTTGCTCGCAATTGCGCTCCTTGCCGGAAGGGCGCCATGTGCCGATCCTGGTGGTGGTCTCCGACGGCGACCGCCGCAAGTTGACCCAGGCGCTGGAAATGGGCGTCAACGATTATCTCACCCGTCCGGTGGACAAGAACGAATTGGTAGCGCGGGTCCGCACCCAGCTGCGCAAGAAGCGCTATGCCGATCGCTTGCGCCACAATGTTCAGCTCAGCCTGGAAATGGCGATTACCGATCAGCTCACCGGCCTGCACAATCGCCGCTATATGAGCCGGCATCTCGACACGCTTTTGGTCAACGCCAAAAAGAGCGAGCGCCCGCTGGCCTTCGTGATCATGGATATCGACCATTTCAAGCTGGTCAACGATACCCATGGCCATGACATCGGCGATGAAGTGCTGAAGGAATTCGCCTCCCGCATCGCCGCCAACACGCGCGGTATCGACTTGGCCTGCCGCTATGGCGGTGAGGAATTCGTGGTGGTGATGCCCGACACCGACACGGCTTTCGCCTACAGCATTGCCGAACGCCTGCGCCAGTCGATCGAGACCACGCCGGTCAAGATCAGCCGCCCCCCCGGCGCCTTGAACATCACCATCTCCATCGGCATCGCCAAACTCGAGTCCGCGTCCGATACCGCCGAGCAGTTGCTGCATCGCGCCGACCAGGCGCTTTACAGAGCTAAGCGCAGCGGCCGCAACAAAGTGGTTGCGGACGCTGCTTAGTCCGCGCGGTCCTTTTGGTCCCTGAGTTCGTCGCGCGTGCTCACGGGCTATAAGCCCGCTCCACGCGACGCTCCTGCTCAGGAACCAAAATTCCTCGCGCTGGTCCTGTGCTCGTCACTTCGAATCTTCTTCGTCTTCCAACTCATCCGTGTCGACGGTTTGGTCTTCGCTCTCGCCCGCCATGGCCGCGACGCGGTCGATCACCGCCGCCAGCAATTCCGGCTCGCGCGCGCCCGACACCGCCAGCTTGCCGCCGAAGATCATCGCCGGCACGCCGGTGACGCCCATTTCATGGGCGATCTGGTCTTCGCGCGTTACCAAGGCGATATCGGTGTCGCTTTCCAGCATTTGCGCGACGTCCACCCCATCCATGCCGCACAGATCGGCGATGTCGGCCAGCACGCGGATATCGCCAATATCCTCGCCATTCTCGAAATAGGCGATGAACAAGCGCTCCACCACGTCGTCCTGCACGCCATGGCTTTCCGCCCAGCGGATCAGGCGGTGGGAATCCAAACTGTCGGGACGGCGCGCGATGGCGGCGAAATCGAATTCGATATCCTCCTTGGCGCCCTCCTGCGCAATCAATTTGTACATTGCCACGATCTTCATGGGATCGTCGCCGAACTTGGCGCGCATATAGGCTTGGCGGTCCATGCCGGATCTGGGCACCGTGGGGTCCAAGCGATAGGGCCGCCATTTGACGTCGAACAGGATATTCGGGCGTAGCGCCATGGCCCGCATCAACCGCCGCTTGCCGATGAAACACCAGGGGCAAACCGTGTCGGAAATCACGTCTATCTGCATTAGCGAACGATCTGGCTGGTGATCTCATTTTGGTCCGCCAGCACATGCACCGAGGCGGCCCGGCCTTTGACACGGGCATCGGCGGTGACGGGCACCAGGGCATCGATCACCGTCATCCCCATGGGCGGGGGCGTGGCGAGAAATTCCACCGTGATGGTGCGGCCGTCGCGACGGATCACATGCAGACGCGGATTGGTCCAGCCGCCGCTCTGCACCGCGCCCTTGGCCTGCAGCAGAATGACGCCCTTCTTCTGTGAGGCGATCAGGCCATCGATGCGCAGCACGCGCTTTTCAGCCGCGAGGGCGGGGGAGGCGCAAAGCAGGGCGCCGGTTATGGCCAGGAAGAGCAACGATTTCATGCGCAACAACTATAGCGAGGAAGGGGCGGCGAAAAGATGGCCAAGATGAAAGCTCAGGCGCCCAAGGTCAAACACGCAATTCCACCCACACCGGAACATGATCGGAGGGTTTTTCGCTGGCGCCGCGCACCTCCTTGTCGATCCCGGCCCGTTTCAGCCGGTCCAGCGCCTGGGGCGAGAGCAGGACATGGTCGATGCGGATGCCGTTGTTCCGCTCCCAGGAGCCGAAATAATCCCAAAAGGTATAATGTCCGGCCCCCGGATACAGCGCGCGGAAGGCATCGCCATAGCCCAGATTTTCGATCCGCCGCAGCGCCGCCTTGGACTCCGGCTGGAACAAAGCGTCTTTCAGCCAGGCTTTCGGCTTGGCGGCATCCCTGTCTTCCGGAATGATATTGTAGTCGCCCATCAGCACCACGGGCTCTTCGTTCTCGAGCAGGCGGCGGGCGTGCAGGCGCAATCTCTCCAGCCAGGCCAGCTTGTAGTCGAATTTGGGGCCGGGCCAGGGATTGCCGTTTGGGGCATAGATGGAAGCCACGCGCACCGTGCCCGTGTCGCCGGCAATCACCGCTTCGAGATAACGGGAATGCTCATCCAGCACGCCGTCGGCGGCGGGCAGGCGCGGCGTGACGTCTTCCATCGGCCGCTTGGACAGGATGGCGACACCGTTATAGCTCTTTTGTCCGTGTACGGCGCAATTATAGCCCAGGCTTTCGAACGCTTCGCGGGGGAAGTTCTCGTCGACGCATTTGATTTCCTGCAGGGCCAGGACATCGGGATCGGCCTGTTTCAGCCAGGCCAAAGCCGGCTCCAGCCGGGCTTTGATGGAGTTGACGTTCCAGGTCGCGATTTTCACCGAAGCAAGCCAATCATTGAGGGGTTGCGGTTAAAATGGCCGGCTGGTTCGTCGAAAGGCTCGACCGTATTGCCTATACGCCCTTCGCCTTTCTCCTGCCATCCGGCCATTTTTCCTCGCAACGAGATTGATATCAACGTGCTTGGAATTCAGACGGTAAAACTAGTCCCGCAGCCGCAAGAGGCGGTGGCGTTGGGGTTGTTGACCTTGAAGGCCTGGCCGATCAAATCGTCGGTGAAATCGATTTCCGCCCCCGCCAGGAAGTCCAGCGACACCGGATCGATCAGAACCTTGGCGCCGTTCTTCTCCACCACCACATCCTCGTCCAGCTGGGCATCGTCCAGGGCGAAATTATACTGAAAACCGGAACAGCCGCCGCCGGTCACCGCCAGCCTCAGCGCGGTTGGCTGGGTCTCGGCTTTGAGAATCTCGGCGATCCGCCGGGCGGCGCGGTCGGACAGGGTGACGGGCATGGCGGTCATGATGCTCTTGCGGTCCTGGATGCAGTCTCTATGTAGTCCTGGGCATGGCCGAAACCAACACCCCGGATGCGCCGGAACCCGCCGGCCGGCTACTGGGCCCGGTGGTATGCCCGCCCGGACCGCATGCCAGCTATGCCGCCCGGCCCCAGACCAGCCGGGGGCGCTTTTACCCTGAAAATGAAAGCGCCACCCGTTCCTGCTACAGCCGCGACCGCGACCGCATTATCCATTCCACCGCCTTCCGGCGCCTCAAACACAAGACCCAGGTCTTTGTGCAGCATGAAGGCGATTATTACCGCACCCGGCTGACCCATTCCCTGGAAGTGGCGCAACTGGCGCGCAGCCTGGCGCGCACGCTCGGCGCTGACGAAGACCTGGCCGAGACGGTGGCGCTGGCCCATGACCTGGGCCACACGCCCTTCGGTCATGCCGGCGAGGAAGCACTGGATGCCGTGACCAAGGATATCGGCGGCTTCGATCACAATGCCCATGCCCTGCGGCTGGTGACCAAGCTGGAGCATCGCTATGCCGATTTCGACGGCATCAACCTGACCTGGGAAACCCTCGAAGGCTTGGTCAAGCACAATGGGCCTTTGATTTCCCCCTCCGCCCTTCGCATCGCAAGCGCTGCTACGGGCACCTCCCCCGCAGAAGCGGGGGAGGCAGCCCAGAACCAACATCACGATAGACTTCCCGGCCCGATCTCCAGTTTCGACAAACGCTGGCCATTGGAGCTTTCGACCTGGCCGGGGCTGGAAGCGCAGCTGGCGGCGCTGGCCGACGATATCGCCTATGTCAGCCACGATATCGATGACGGATTGCGCGCCGGTCTTTTCACCACCCACGATCTGCTCGGCTGGCCGCTGGTGGGCGATCATGCCCGGGGTGTGCTGGAACGGCATGGCGAGCTGGAACTGTCGCGCTTCATCGGGGAATTGATCCGTACCCTGATGAGCGAGTTGATGGAGGATGTCCTGGTTCAGGCCCGCGCCAATCTGGCTAACGGAAAATTCCCCGATGCCGCGAGCTTGCGCGGAGCGGGCAGGGCGACCGCCAGCTTTTCGCCGCCGTTGCTGGGCCGTCTCAAGGCGCTGAAGCAATTTCAGATGCAGAACATGTACCGTCATCCCCGCGTCAGCCAATCGATGACGCGGGCCCAGGCGGTGGTGGTCGATCTGTATGAGGGTTTTGTCGCCGATCCTGGGCTGCTGCCGCCGGACTGGGCCAGGGCCGCGCGCGGCGCGGTTCCCGGCACGGTGGCGCGGGACTATATTGCTGGCATGACCGACCGCTTCGCCCTGGCCGAATATGCCAGGGTTTTTCATACCGAGATCACTCTATGATCGGGGTATATCCCTGCTGGAAAACAAGCGCCGGAGGGATGTGGCCGATGATTCGCCGCCCTGCGGGTGCTAATATCCCTGCCGGAAGATTCGGGATTCATCACTTTGGCCAATTTCGAGCGCGGCGTTTATGAACCCAGCGATGAGGTGAAGGTGTACGACGGTTCCGAGGAAGAAGAAGATGTGGAGGGCTCGCGCCTGCCGCTTTTGATCGTGCTGGCGCTGTTGGTGTTGGCGATGTTCGGCGGCCTGGTCTGGTTGGCCTATACCCAGGGCGTGGCGCGCGGCCGCGGCGAAACGCCGGTGCTGGCCGCGGCGGGTGGTCCCGAACGGGTGGCGCCGCAGGATCCCGGTGGCGGCAAGGTTCCCTATCAGGGGTTCAAGATTTACGAGCAGCCCGCTCCGCCCGATGACAGCGCCGAGGCGACGCCACCTGCTACCGCAACGCCGCAGGCATCCGCACCCAAAACAGCCGAACCAGAAACAGCTGAGCCCAAGGCCGCCGCCGCTCCGGTTCCTGCAACAAAAGCGCCGCCGCCCGCCAAAACGGTTGCCGCTCTGATCCAGCAGGCCAACTCGGTGCCGGAACCCGCCAAGCCGGTTGCCAAGCCTCCAGCGCCCAAGCCCGCCGCCGCGGCTCCGGCCACACCTTCCGTGCCCGCAGCTTCCGCCACGGGGGCGCCGCGTCAGTTGGGTGCGCCGGTGCCTGCCGCTGCCGCCAAGCCCATCGCGCCTGCGGCCGCTGGCGGCTATGTGCTGCAGATCGGCGCGTTCAAATCCCAGGCGGATGCCGATACCGCCTGGAGAGCCTTCAAGGCCCGGCATGCGGCTTTGCTGTCGGGCTATTCCGACAATATTCAGCAGGTCGATTTGGGGGAAAAAGGCACTTGGTACCGGCTGAGGATCGGCGGCTTTGCCGACCGGGAAGTCGCCACGGCCCTCTGCGACCGCCTGAAGGCGGACGGCGGCGCGTGCATCCTGGGTAGGTAGCCATGCGCAGCCGCGCGATTTATGGATGTGCCGGCACCAGCCTGTCGGCGCCGGAACGCGATTTCTTCCGCCAGACCCGCCCCTGGGGCTTTATCCTCTTCGCGCGGAACATCAGCGAACCGCAACAAGTCATGGCGCTTGTTGAACAATTGCGGGAAACGGTAGACGACGATCAGGCGCCGGTCCTGATCGATCAGGAGGGTGGACGGGTGGCGCGGCTCAAGCCGCCGCATTGGCGGGAACGTCCGCCCGCCGCCTGTTTTGGAACTCTGTATGCGGAAAATCCGGAAGCGGCCCGGGAAGCGGCCTATCTCAACGCCCGGCTGATTGCCCATGATTTGGCCAGCCTGGGTATCAATGTGGATTGCCTGCCGGTGCTGGACGTGCCGGTGCCGGGCGCCCATGACATTATCGGCGACCGGGCTTTTGCCACCGATCCCGCCACCATCATCGCATTGGGCCGGGCCCAGATCGAAGGCCTGATGGACGGCGGGGTGTTGCCGGTGATGAAACATATTCCCGGCCATGGCCGGGCCGAATCGGACAGCCATCTGGCGCTGCCCAGGGTTTCGGCCGGGGCGGAAGCGCTGTCGGCCAGCGATTTCGTGACCTTCCGCAGCCTTGACCAATGCCCGATCGCCATGACCGCGCATGTCATCTATGAGTCGATTGATCCACAGCGTCCTGCGACCACCAGCCCCAAAGTCATTCGGGATGTGATACGCGGTGAGATAGGATTTGACGGGCTTTTGATGTCGGACGACCTTTCCATGAAGGCGCTCGACGGGCCCTTGTCGGTGCGCGCCAGGCAGGCCCAATTCGCGGGCTGCGACCTGGTACTCCACTGCAATGGCGATATGGAAGAAATGCGCGACGTGGCGGCGGAAGTGAAGATTTTGGAAGGCCAGGCGCGGCGGCGCAGCCAGCAGGCTTTGGCGCATTTGTCGGCGCCCTGTCTGTTTGATCCCCAGGCCGCCGAGGCCCGCCTTGCCGCTTTGCTGAAGCCCTCTTCAGGGAAGGCGTTGGCATGACCGAACCGGCCGAGAATTTCGACGAATTCGAATCCACCGCCATTTTCGCCGACGATCAGGCGCTGCTGATCCAGGTGGACGGTTTCGAAGGTCCGCTGGATTTGCTGTTGACCCTGGCCCGCAATCAGAAGGTCGACATCGCCAAGATATCGATCCTCAAGCTGGCCGACCAATATCTGGAATTCATCGAATCCGCCAAGACGCTGAATCTGGAGCTGGCGGCCGACTATCTGGTGATGGCGGCCTGGCTGGCCTATCTCAAATCCCGTCTGATCTTACCGCAGGAAAAAGGTCCCGACGGCGAGCCCACCGCCGACGAAATGGCGACCCGGTTGCGCTGGCGGTTGCAGCGGCTGGACGCCATGCGCGCAGCCTCGACCCGGCTGATGGGGCGCGAGCGGCTGGACCGCGACGTGTTCGGGCGGGGCGATCCGGAAGCCGTCAATGTGATCAAGCTGCGGACCTACAAGGACACGATGTACGACCTGCTGACGGCCTATGCCACCGACCGGGTGCGCAAGCTGGGCGGCAAGAGCTATCGTCCGCAAATGGCGCCGGTGCTTCACATCGAGGAAGCGCGGGAGCGGCTGGAACGGATGCTGGGCAAGATTTCCGACTGGAGCGCCCTGACCCGGCTGTTGCCGTTTGAGTGGTCGGGCGGGACCCGGCGGCGCTCGGCAGTGGCCTCGACCCTGCTGGCGGCCTTGGAACTGGCCCGTGACGGCAAGGTGGAGATTCAGCAACTGACCCCCTTCGCGGAAATATTTGTGCGGGACCGCCCCGCGGGAGCATGACATGAGCAGCGTAGCCAAAATGATCGAGACGATAGAAACCGAGATGGAAGCCGAGCAGACCAATGCCGAGCATCTGAGGATGGTCGAGGCGCTGCTCTTCGCCGCCTCCGAGCCGCTGGACCTAAAGGCGCTGTCAACATCCTTGCCCGAGGGTGCGGACGTGCCCGGCCTGCTCAAGGCACTTGAAGAGATTTATCAAAAGCGCGGCGTAAACCTTTGCTGTGTCGCTGGAAAATATCAGTTCCGTACCGCCAGCGATCTGGCCTTCCTGCTGCGCAAGGAACAGCCGGAACAGAAGCGCCTGTCCAAGGCGGCGATCGAGACTCTGTCCATCATCGCCTATCACCAGCCCGTCACAAGGGCGGAGATCGAGGATATCCGCGGCGTTGCCATGTCCAAGGGCACCATCGACATCCTGATGGAGATCGGCTGGATCAAGATCCGGGGGCGCAAGCGTACCCCGGGCCGCCCGGTCACCTACGGCACCACCGAGGCCTTCCTGGTTCAGTTC
>DATEIA010000276.1:0-3625 GCA_035279305.1 Rhizomicrobium sp. | reverse complement strand
ACCACCGCCGCCACCGCAAAGCTGAACAGGATCAGGGCGGTGGCGTCATTGACCAGGCCTTCGCCTTCCAAAATGGTCAGGATGCGGTTTGGCAGGGCAAAGCGGCGCGCAATCGCCATCGGCGCCACCGCATCGGGCGGTGACACCACCGCACCCAACACAAATCCCACCGCCAGCGGCAAGCCCAGCAAATAGTACGCTACTCCCGCCACGCTTGCGGCGGTGAAGATCACCGCGCCCACCGCCAGCAATAGGATGGGCCGCAGATTGGCGTAAAAGCCCCGCCAGCTCATCTGCACCCCGGCGCGATAGAGCAGGGGCGGCAAGAGCACCATCAGCACCAGATCGGGGCTGAGTTCGATACGCGGCATGCCGGGCAGAAAGCCGATGCCCAATCCCAGCAGCACCAGAAAAATGGAATGGGGAATATGGCTGCGCCGCGCGCCCAAGGCGGCAAACGCGGTCACCGCGAACAGGGCAAAGACCAGGAGGAGCTCGGGTTGATGCATGGGGGGAGTGTGCGGCTAGCCGAAGCAGCAGGCAACCGGCGCCGGTTGCCGGGCGCGCCGGACAGGATGAAAGCGAGAACTGGAAATCGATAGCGATTTGCCGCTAGGGGAATAGTACTCCTGTCCCCGAATTTCCCAGCCTTGGTCGCGCAACGGCAAGCGGGAGTATTCGGGGCTAGCCAATTTCGCTACCATCGATCGCGAATTGCTAGAGGAATGAGAATTGCCGCTGACATACCGCGAATTCAACGCGTTCTGCGGCAGCCTTCCGGCGACGACCTATGTCGTGCAGTGGGGCGGGGCGCATGTGTGGAAGGTGGGCGGGAAAGTCTTTGCGATCGGTGGATGGGAGCGGGGCCAGCATCCAGGGATCACGTTCAAGGTATCCGACATCGGATGGGAAATACTTCGCGAGGCTCCCGGTTGCAGGCCGGCGCCGTACCTAGCGTCGCGCGGGATGAAGTGGATTCAGAGCCATGATCGCGGCCTCAACGAGGCGGAGTTGAAGCGGTATCTGAAGGGTTCGCATGCATTGGTCACGGCTGGACTCAGCAAGAAGAAGCGGGCGGAGCTCGGACTCTAAAGGCGCGGGGCACTTCCAGGGACACAATACTTAATCCGCATCACAAAGCTTTGGCTGATCGCCATTGTTCGCAGATTTGGGCTCTGGTTTGCGGTGTTGCCGGGCCCGCCGGTCCTTACTGCGCTGTCGCGCAAAAAATGGCGCTCCGCGCCGGATAAAAATAACGAATATACATCGCCATATTTACACCACGCTAGCACTGCCGATTATCGCCAGTTCGCGCCACCTAGCGCCAAAGCCTGCCGTCCGTACTTTGATTTCGGGCAGCGCTTGCCAGGGTAGGATTTCCCGCTATCCTGCGGGCAAAACAGCAGGAGGAAGCGATGAAGCGGATACTCGGATTGGCGCTGCTGGGCGCTTTGGCGCTGGCCGGCGGCAGCTTGGCGCAACAGCCAGCGACGCCGATGCCGGTGTTCGAGCCCGATACCTCCTGGCCGCAAGCCCTGCCCAACAATTGGGTGATGACCGGCGTCACCAAGGTCTCGGTGGATCGGCACGACAATATCTACATCCTGCACCGTTTCCGCCAGACGCCGGCCGGGCGGACGCCGGCGCCGCCCGTGGTGGTGGTGGACGCCAAAGGCAAATTCCTCCGCGCCTGGGGTGGACCCGGCCAGGGCTATGACTGGCCCGATGCCGAGCACAATATTTTCGTCGACCATAATGACAATGTGTACATCAGCGGCTCCAGTCCGGGCGGCGGTTCGTCCACCGAGAATTCGGACGACATGATCTTGAAATTCACCGCCGACGGCAAATTCCTGCGTCAGTTCGGCGGCCGCTCGAAAGTCACGGGCAGCAGGGACCAGGCGGCGGTCAACAAGCCCGGCGATATTTATGTCTGGCCCAAGACCAATGAGCTGTTCGTCGCCGACGGCTATGGCAACCGAAGGGTGCTGGTGCTGGATGCGGAGACCTTTGCCTTCAAGCGCATGTGGGGCGCCTTTGGCCGGCCGCCCACGGATGACGCCAATTCGGGCGGCCAGGGGAACGGCGGCCGACCGGGCAGGGGGCAGACCAGGCCGGCGCCGGATGTCGCCACCGTGGCGACGGGCGAGGACAAGGAAGGACCGGGCGCCGACCGTTTTGTCGGGGCCATTCATGGCGTGGCGGTCTCCAATGACGGCATCGTCTATGTCGCCGACCGCAATGCTCGCCGCATCCAGATGTTCACGGCGGAGGGGAAATATATCGACCAGTTCTTCCTCAACCGCGGCGGCCCTTCGGCTGGTACGGCCAGCGGTTTCGGCTTCTCGTCCGATCCGGAGCAGCGCTATCTCTATGTCGCCGATTTCAACAATTCCCATCTCGCGGTGTTCGAGCGGAAGTCCAGGACCCTGCTTTACCAGTTCGGGGTACGGGACCCGGCCCCGGGCAATTTCCAGGGCCTGCATCACATGGCGGTGGATTCGAAGGGCAACCTCTATACCGCCGAGGTAGCCGGGAACCGGGCCCAGAAATTCCTGCTCAAGGGAATGTCGGCCACCATGCCTGCCAATGCCCTGAAGTAGCGGGCATGGTCCCATCGGGCCATGTCCCCGAACTGCATCCCTTGTGATTCAGTTTCCCAGAGAATTCCGGGGACATTATACATAATTCGCGTCACAAAAGCTTTGGCGGATCGCCATTGTCCGCAGATTTGGGGTCTGGTTTGCGGCGTTGCCGGGCGCGCCCGTCCTCACTGCGTGTCGCGCGGACGGATTGTGCGGGACTTCGGCGCCCCCCTCGCTTCGCTTGCCGCCCTCGCCCTTACAGGGCTCGAAGCGGGGCCAGCTTTTCTAATTCGCTCTGCTCATAAGAAAAGCTAGGCCAAGGGGCGCTCAGTTTTTGTAAGCTCGCTGCGCTCGCAAACAAAAACTGGCGCACCCGATAGGATTCGAACCTATGACCTCTGCCTTCGGAGGGCAGCACTCTATCCAGCTGAGCTACGGGTGCGCTGGGCCGTCTGACGGGGCCCGCTATAAAGAAAACGGGCCCGCCTTGCAAAGCGAGCCTGTTTTCCCTGTCAAATCAGCAGCTAACCAGCCGCAAAAAAAGCGGCGATCGCGTCTCGTGCGTTTTTGACATCACTAACCGGCGGCAAGGCGATGATGGCGGCTTGCGGAAGCTTTGCCTGAACCGCCGGTTTGAGACTGTCATCGCCACGGCCTAGCGCAAGCAGTGCCAGGTTGCGGACCCGGGACAGGTCTTCGGTCGCCACCGCCCCCAACATGGCGGACGGCCAGGCGGGATCGCCCGGCACGCCGGCAAACGCGGAGGGGTCGAACGCATGCACCAGCACCAGTCTTGCGTCTTTGGGCGGCGCAATATCGTTCAACAGTTGCACCAGCAGTTCGGTATCTGCCGCGTCATGGCCCACCACCAGGACAGCCCTTGCGGCGCGGCGCGGCCCCAGCGCGGCGCAGTCCATGAACAGCGGCTTGCCATCCGCACCCTTGCTGGGGTGCAGCCGCGCCACCGTATCGACATGGGCCTTCTCGCAGGCGGCGATAAAGGCGCGCCGGGCGGCGCGATATGTCATTTTGCTTTCGGG
>DATEIA010000275.1:0-7838 GCA_035279305.1 Rhizomicrobium sp. | reverse complement strand
GCCTGGGATTTCTTCAAGGATATGGGTGACGACGATATTCAGCGGTTCCGCGAGGAAGCGCTGACCGGCCATCGCCCGACTTGGCCCCTGGGCAAGCGCGGCGCCAGGGCGCGGATGGGCCAGACCCCGCTGGGCGGCGTGAATGACAGCCATGCGATGTTTGCAGAGGACGGCGACACCGCCACGGTGCGGCGTCCGGAGCGGCATTTGACGCGGCTCCAGATCAAGGCCATGGACACGATGCAGCTGGCGCACAACGCCACCTTGATCGAGATCAAGGCGCGGTATAAGGAGCTTGTGAAGCGTTTTCATCCCGACGCGAATGGCGGCGACCGGGGCGCGGAAGAACGGCTGAAACAGGTCATCAAAGCCTATGGCGTGTTGCGCGCCTCCGGGCTTCTCACCTGAACCGGGCGTCCCCTCGCCCGCGTTCCCTTGGCGGCGGCTCCCGGATCAGTCAGATGAGCACCCATACCGAAACCCTGGACACCAGCGCCGCGCCCGACACAGTTGTGGATGCGGCCAGCGTCTTCGGCATCAAGACCAAGATGAAGGTGCCCGCCTTCAGCCGCGCCAACGAGCATGTGCCGGAGATCGATCCCGCCTACCGCTTCGACCGCGACACCACCTTGGCCATTCTGGCGGGCTTCACGCACAACCGCCGCGTCATGGTCCAGGGCTATCACGGCACCGGCAAGTCCACACACATTGAACAAGTGGCCGCACGGTTAAAGTGGCCCTGCATCCGCATCAACCTGGATTCGCATATCAGCCGCATCGATCTGATCGGCAAGGACGCGATCGTGCTCCGGGACGGTTTGCAGGTCACCGAATTCCGCGAAGGCCTGTTGCCCTGGGCTCTGCAGCGTCCGGTGGCTTTGGTGTTCGACGAGTATGACGCCGGACGTCCCGATGTGATGTTCGTGATCCAGCGCGTGCTGGAAGTGTCGGGCCGCCTGACCCTGCTGGACCAGAATAAGGTGATCCATCCCCATCCGGCATTTCGCCTTTTCTCCACCACCAACACCATCGGTCTTGGCGACACCACCGGCCTCTATCACGGCACCCAGCAGATCAATCAGGGCCAGATGGACCGCTGGAGCATCGTCACCACCCTGAACTACCTGACGCACGAGGCCGAGGAAGAGATCGTGCTGGCCAAGGCGCCCGGCTACAACACGGCGGAAGGCAAGAAGACCATCTCCGCCATGGTGCGGCTGGCCGACATGACCCGCAACGCCTTTGTCGCCGGTGACCTCTCCACCGTGATGAGCCCGCGTACGGTGATCACCTGGGCGCAGAATGCCGAGATCTTCGGCGATATCGGTTTCGCTTTCCGCCTCACCTTCCTCAACAAATGCGATGAGCTGGAACGCGCCTCGGTGGCGGAGTTCTACCAGCGTTGTTTTGGCGAGGAATTGCCGGAAAGCGCGGCGAAAGTTTTGGTGGCTTAACACCGCATGTCATGGCCGGCCTTGAGGCGGCCATCCATGTCTCCACCATCTGAGCGGCTGAAGTATGGATGGCCGGGTCAAGCCCGGCCATGACAGGTAAAGCAAAGTGGCCAAACCCGAATCTCCCTCTGAACCTTTTAAACGTGCCGTTTCGGTGGCGGTGCGCAGCCTCGCGGCCGAGCCGGAACTGGAAGTCGCCTTCTCCAGCGAACCGCCCGCGCTCAAGGGGCTGAAGGCTCGCCTGCCCTCGCCGCACCGCAATCTGTCGCACCAAGATATCGCGCTGGTGCGCGGCACCGGCGATGCCTATGCCTTGCGCAAGGCCTATCACGACGAAAAAGTGAACAGCAAATTCCGCCCCGCCTCGCCGGACGGTGCCGCCGCCTTCGAGGCCGCCGAACAGGCGCGGGTGGAAGCCATCGGCGCCTTGGCGATGAAGGGCGTGGCCTCGAACCTGGCTTCGGGGCTGGAGCAGCGGCTGCTCAATCGGGGATTGGGAAAGGCGCGGGCGCGCGACGAAGCCCCGCTGGCCGATGTGCTGGGCCTGATGGTGCGCGAAAGCCTGACCGGCGAAAAGCCGCCCGCGTCCATCGCCAATGCCGTCGAGCTGTGGCGGCCCTATATTGAAGGCAAGGCCAGCGGCGATCTCGCCAAGCTGACCGGTGCGTTGCGCGATCAGAAAGCCTTTGCCCGTCTCACCCGCGCCATGCTGAATCATCTGGCGCTGGGCGATCACAGCGACAGCGATTCCGCCCCGGACGACGATGCCGAAGGCAAAAGTCCCGAAGGCGAAAACGACAAAGGCAAGGACCAGGACACACAGCAGGACGGGGAAAGCGCCGCCACCGAATCCGCCGCCGATGGCGAAGATGGCGAGGAGGCCGATAGCGATGCGGCTTCCGAACAATCCGAAGACCTGTCGGACGCCACCGAGCCGGAGGACGGCGCCAAGCCGCAGCGCCATGACGCGCCGTTCGCCCACCAGGATGAGTGGGGCTACAAAGTCTTCACCGCCGAATTCGACGAGGAAATCGCCGCCACCGATCTGTGCGAGGCCGAGGAACTGGCCCGGCTACGTGGCTTCCTGGATCAGCAATTGTCCTCCATGCAGGGCGTGGTGTCGCGCCTGGCCAACAAGCTGCAGCGCCTGCTCCTGGCGCAGCAAAACCGCCACTGGGAGTATGACCTGGAGGAAGGCATGCTCGATGCCTCCCGCCTCACCCGCATCATCATCGATCCGATGTATCCCTTGTCTTTCAAGCGTGAGAAGGACACCACCTTCCGCGATACTTGCGTGACCTTGCTGCTGGACAATTCCGGCTCGATGCGCGGACGCCCGATCATGGTGGCGGCGATGTGCGCCGATATCCTGGGCCGCACCTTGGAACGGGTTGGCGTGAAGACGGAAATATTGGGGTTCACCACCCGCGCCTGGAAGGGCGGACAGGCGCGCGAGAAATGGCTGAGTGCCGGCAAGCCGCCTGGGCCGGGCCGGCTCAACGATTTGCGCCACATCGTCTACAAGTCCGGCGACGAGCCCTGGCGGCGGGCCAAGCGCAATCTGGGCCTGATGATGCGCGAAGGCTTGCTGAAGGAAAATATCGACGGCGAGGCACTGACCTGGGCGCACAATCGCATTATGGCGCGCTCCGAACAGCGCAAGATCCTGATGGTGATTTCCGACGGCGCGCCGGTCGATGATTCAACCCTGTCGGTGAATAGCGGCAATTATCTGGAAAAGCATCTGCGGCGGGTGATCGAAGAGATCGAGACCCGCTCCAGCGTCGAACTGACCGCCATCGGCATCGGCCATGACGTGACGCGCTATTACCGCAAGGCGGTGACCATCGTCGATGCCGAGCAGCTGGGCGGCGCGATGACCGAACAGCTGATCGATCTGTTCGCGGAAGACGCGATGCCGGGCCGCAGGCGGAAACGCGGCTGATGGCGGGCAGGCCACCCAGCCGCACGGCATTGGCCGTGGCGGTGCATCGCGCCGTCCACCAGAGGGCGGAGGGCGGACGGATTTTTTCCGATCCCTTTGCGATTGCCATTCTTGGTCCGGATTCGGAAGCGCTGATCGCGGCGGCGCCCCAACACCGTCATATGCGCTTGTTCGTGGCGGTGCGCAGCCGCTTCGCGCAGGATTGCCTGGCCGCGGCGGCGGTGCGCGGCGTGCGCCAAGCGGTGGTGCTGGGCGCCGGCCTGGATACCACCGCCTTGCGCAATCCCGCGCTTGCGGTGTTCGAAGTGGATCATCCCGCGACCCAGGAGTGGAAACGCCGGCAGCTGGTGCAGCTGAACAGCGCCTTGCCGGAAAATTTGCGCTTCGCGGCTGTCGATTTCGAGCATCAGGATGTTTCCGACGGCCTGGCCAGTGCCGGTTTCGATGCGGCCAAGCCGGCTTTTTTTGCCTGGCTTGGCGTGGTGCCTTACCTGACGCGGAATGCGATCACGGCAACGCTGGATTTTGTCGCCGCCCTGCCCGGCAGCGAAATCGTCTTCGACTATTCGGAGCCGCCGGAAAATTACCCGCCCAAACAGCGTAAGCTGGCGATGGCGCTGGTGGAACGTGTCGCGGCGCTCGGCGAACCCTTCCAGTCGCATTTCCATCCCGCCGAGATGGCGGCGCTTTTGAGAAGCAGGGGGTTTGAGGATATTGAAGATCTGGGGCCGCGTGAAATCGGCGCGCGCTATTTCAACCGGACAATACGGCCCGACAGGGCCGGCGGCCATATTGTGCGGGCGCGCCGCCCCGGCTGATCAGGCCGCCTTAGCGGCAGCCTTCTTGTTGGTTGGTCAGGCTGCCTTAGCGGCAGCCTTTTTGGCAATCGCGCGCTTCAGGCGCAGCGCCTTGGGCGACAGCAGACTGTCCTTGGTCTTCAGGATGAAGGGGTCCAGCCCGCCATTGCGGTCGACCGAACGCAGGGCGTTCATGGAAATCCGCAGCTTGTAGCTATTGCCCAGCAGCTCGCTGGCCAGCGCGATGGTCTGCAGGTTGGGACGGTAAATCCGCTTGGTCTTGTTGTTGGCATGGCTGACATTGTGGCCAACCTGGGTGCCTTTACCGGTCAATTCGCAGCGGCGGGACATGGGCAGATCTCACGATTCGCAAGGATTTCAGCGGGTTGTCCCCGCAAAAGAGCGGGGTTCATAGGCAAATCAGGCCTCCGGGTCAAGCCGGAACCGGTGTAGAGGGCAGCCCCTCCCCGGCGCGCGCGTTAGCGCGCTAGCATGGGGAGGTGGCTGTAGCTGGCCAGGGCGCAAAGCGCCCCTTAAAAGTTAACGCGCGCATAGCGCAGGTGGAGGCCAGCGAAAGCCGGAAGGGTATTGGCCTGCGCCCCAAAACCACCAATATAATCAGACACATTTCGACCTTACCGGATGGGACTGACACGGATCGTGATGATGAAACCTGCCTATTTCCTCGCCCTTGTCCCGAGCATCGCCTGGAGCCTGCCTGCGCTTGCGGCCGGCGGCGCCGCCAGCGACGGCCCCAGCCAGCCGGGCTCCCGGCTGGAGGTCGCCATGACCCTCTATGCCGGAGGGATCACCATGGGTCAGATGAACCTCGATGCCACGATGCGCGGCGGCGCGTATCACACGGTTTCGACCTTGCAGACTTCCGGGGTGATCAACGCTTTTTGGCAGTCGGAAATTCAGGCGACCTCGTCAGGCAAATTGGGCACGAAGAATTTTATTCCTGGTCTCTATGACAGTTTTTACACCGGCCGCACCGGGAAGAAGCAGGAAGTCTCGCTGACCTATGAGAGCGGCGCGCCACCGCGCCTGTATGCCGATCCGGTCTATTCCACCACCGGTTTTGAAGTGAAGCCGGACGACACCAAAAACACCCTGGATCCCTTAAGCGCGATCACCTTGATCTTCAGCGGTGTGGCGGCGCGAGAAGGCAACCCTTGCGCTCTCACCGCGCCGGTATTCGATGGCCGCCGCCGCTATGACATTGAAATAACCAAGGTGCGCGAAGTCGATGTCCGTCTGGATAGCGGCCTGTATCAGGGCAAGGGCGTGCAATGCGATGCGCGCTATCGCCAGATCGCGGGGTTCCGTCCGCGCGTGCTCAAGCAGAATGAGCAATTCCCGGTCATCCACGCCTGGTTCGTCACCCTGCCCAGTGCCATTGCGGGCCGCGATTATTCCGTGCCCGTACGAATTTGGGCCGACACCAAATATGGCGTGCTGGCGATATTGGCCAATTCCGTGAAGGTGGACGGCCAGGTGCCCAAAGGCTTTAAGCCCTGAAATTTCCAGCGAAAGTTCCACAATTGATCAGGGTACGGAATAGAGTCGCCGGCGCCAGACAAAGCCCGATTGGTCGGAGCAACCACTAGATGTGGTGGTTTTCGGCCCGCCGAATCCGGCTAAATGTATGAGAACAAACACAGATATTAATTTGGTTAGCGATTCGGACAGCAAATGTTCTATCTACGTACTGTTTCGCGGTGTTGCATCCACAGCCATCGATTGTGGCCGGCGCAAGCGGCGGACAACAGCCTCCCGAAGCGGGTTAAACCACGATCGATAAAGATTTTTTCTCTGCTTTTGGGCCGCAACCAGCCAAGCCGATGACCATGGACATGAAAGCCGCCGCCAAAGTAACCGCGGTCCTGGGGCCGACCAATACCGGCAAGACCTTCTTCGCCATCGAACGCATGCTGGCCCACAAGTCCGGCATGATCGGCCTGCCGCTGCGCCTGTTGGCCCGCGAGATCTATGACCGGATTGTGCGGTTGCGCGGACCGCAGGAGGTCGCGCTGATCACCGGCGAAGAGAAGATCGTTCCCAAAGCGCCGCGATTTTATGTCTGCACCGTCGAAGCCATGCCGCTGGATATCGCGGTCGCTTGCCTGGTGATCGACGAAATCCAGCTCTGCGCCGATCCCGAGCGCGGCCATGTCTTCACCGACCGGCTGCTGCATGCGCGTGGGCAGGAAGAAACCATGCTTCTGGGCAGCGATACCATGCGCGGCATCATCCAGAAATTCATTCCCAAGGCCTGGTTCATCAGCCGCGCGCGCTTTTCGGACCTGGCCTATACGGGCGCGAAAAAACTCACCCGCCTGCCCCGCCGCTCGGCGGTGGTGGGATTTTCCGCCGAGGATGTCTATGGCATCGCCGAATTGATCCGCCGCCAGCGCGGCGGGGCCGCGGTGGTGCTGGGCGCGCTATCCCCGCGCACCCGCAACGCCCAGGTCGAGCTTTATCAATCGGGCGATGTGGATTTCCTGGTGGCGACCGACGCCATCGGCATGGGCCTCAACATGGATGTCGACCATATCGCCTTCGCGGCGCGCGACAAGTTCGACGGGGCGCGGATGCGCCCCCTGCGCCACGACGAGATCGGCCAGATCGCGGGGCGCGCCGGACGCTATAGGAATGACGGCACCTTTGGCGTGACGGGCGACTGCGAGCCGTTTGAGGACGAGTTGATGCAGCGGGTGGAAACTCACCGTTACGATCCGGTGCGGGTACTGCAATGGCGCAATGCCGATTTGAATTTCCACAGCCTGGCGGCCTTGAACGAAAGCCTGGACGCGCCGCCGCCGGAACGCGGCCTGACAAGGGCGCGGCCCGCCAGCGACGCGCTGGCGCTGAAAATCCTGACGGAGGATTCCGAAATCGCGGCGCTGGCGTCATCGCAGCAAAGCGTGGCCCGGCTATGGGATGTCTGCCAATTGCCGGACTTCCGTAAACTCTCCACCGACGAGCATGTCAAACTGGTGCGCAACATCTTCCTGTTTCTCAGCGGTGAAGGCCGTGTCATTCCCGATGACTGGCTGGCGCGCCAGATCGCCCGCGCCGATGTCACCGAAGGCGATGTCGCCACCTTGTCGGGACGCTTGGCGCAGATCCGCACCTACACCTATGCCGCCCACCGCCAGGGCTGGACACGCGATAGCGCGCATTGGCAGGGCATCACCCGCGCGGTGGAAGACCGCCTGTCGGACGCGCTGCATGAAAGGCTGACCCAACGCTTCATCGACCGGCGCACCTCGGTCTTGATGAAGCATCTGCGCGACGATGAATTTGCTTCTCTGGCTTTGGACGAGGCCGGCGGCGTCTCCATTGGCGGTGAGGCCATCGGCAAGCTGGACGGCTTTCGCTTTGTGCCCGATCCGCGCGCGGCCGGCATCCATGGCCGCACCTTGCGTGCCGCGGCGCTCAAGGGCCTGGAAAGCGAGATCGCGGCGCGCAGCGCGGCCCTGGCGGGCGCCGAAGATGGCGCCATCACCCTCAGCGAGCATGGCAAGCTGTGGTGGGACGGCGCCATTGTGGGCCGCCTTGCCGCCGGGCCCTCGCCGCTGGTGCCCAATGTGGAGACGCTGGCGGACGCGCATGTGAAGACCGGCGCCTTGCAGGCAC
>DATEIA010000274.1:0-4998 GCA_035279305.1 Rhizomicrobium sp. | reverse complement strand
TATTCCGGCATCGCCATGTTCGGCGACCGCGACATGCCCGTGGGCACCAGCTTCAAGTTCAACGGCGGCACCGATCAGGTGCTGGCCGGAGCGGTCTATGTGCCCAAGGGCGATATCGAATATGCGGGCGGCGCCAATAATACCAACGTCAAGTGTACCCAACTCATCGGCGACACAATCAGCTTTGTGGGCAACTCCACTCTGAAGATCAATTGTTCGGATACGCCCGTAAAGTCCATTGGCGCGTCCCAAGCGTCTTTGGTGGAATGATGGGCCGGATGGGTAATATGGGACAAAAAATCTGGCGGAAGCTGTTGGATTGTGCCCGCGGCACCGCCGCCATCGAATTCGCCATTATCGGCGGGGTGTTCAGCGCCGTGATGGTGGTCAGCGGCGATATTGGCCTGGCCTACTACGCCAATATGCAGGTCCAGACCTCGGCCCAGGTCGGTGCTCAGTATGCCGTCGTCAATGGCAAGAAGGCCTTCGATGCGACGGCAATCAGTAACGCGGTCACCAGCGCGACTTCGACCACGGGGATCAGTGCCACGCCCGCCCCGGTGCAATTCTGCGGTTGTCCCTCCGGCACAACTTTGACCACCTGGACTTGCGGCACGAAGTGTCCGGATGGATTCGGGGCGGGGACCTATGTTACGGTCTCGGCATCGCGCATCCACACTGTCGTGGTGCCTTACCCCTGGCTGCCGGCGCGCTTTGCCCAAACCGCGACATCGACGGTACGCATCAAATGATCACCGCCCGCTTCTGGCGCGATCGCTGTGGGGGAACGGCGGTGGAATTCGCCCTGACCGTGCC
The DNA here is from genome assembly GCA_035279305.1 of Rhizomicrobium sp. Lineage (GTDB taxonomy): Bacteria > Pseudomonadota > Alphaproteobacteria > Micropepsales > Micropepsaceae > Rhizomicrobium. The sequence continues at coordinate 4,182 of DATEIA010000274.1, read as the reverse complement.
GGCATTTCTCGCCCTGATCATCGGAGGGGTGGAAGTCGGCTTGCTGTGCTGGGCGCAACTGGCCCTGCAGCAGGGGTCGGAAGCGGCGGCGCGCTGCGCCAGCGTCAACCACACCCTTTGCGGGACCACCGCGCAGATCCAAAGTTATGCTTCGGCGCAGAGTTTCGGCCTGGCGCCCCCCGCCACGACCTTCACTATCAGCGCCCAAGCCTGCGGCAATATGGTTCAGGCCAGTTACAATCCGCCATTCCTCACCGGCTATGTGATGCGCGGTATGACCTTGACGGCCTCGGCCTGCTTTCCGGTGGCAACCTGAGCGCCGGCTTACAAGCGGAACGACAAAACACCGCCGCCGGGCGAACCGGCGGCGGTGTTGTTTTTTGCGGACGTCAGGCGGTGCGTAGCTTGCGGCGGCGGAGCGCGGCGGCTCCGGCAAGACCGGCGGCGAACACTGACAGGGTGACCGGCTCGGGCACGTCGGTCGACGGCGTGCCGATATAGCTTGCGCCGATGCGCCCGGTGGAGCCGCCCGCGGCCACGTTGCTGATATCGGCGACGAAGTAGGCGTCCACTTCGGTTCCGCCATCGAGGAAGGAAGCGGTGGTGATAGAAGGTGTGGTGATGGAGAAATTCAGCGGCGCGGTCCAGGGGTTGCTGGCGTCGCAGGCGGCGTTGCAGTCCACAATGTAATTGAAAGTGCCGAAGCCGCCGCCGGGGGTAATGGAGGTGGGGCCGGTATAGGTCCATAGCGAGGGAAGGCCGGTGAGGGTGATCGCCGGGTTGCCCGCCAGGTTGAAGAGCAAGCTGTGCTTGGACAGCGCGCCGGTGTCGATCAGGCCGGCGCCATTCAGCAGCGAAACATTGACCGTCACGCCGCCGCCCAGGATATCGGTGAGGGTGACGGTGCCGTAATTGGCCGCGCCGCAACCGCCGGTGCAATTGTCGATGGTGAAATCATAGGTGAGGATGCCGGCCGAAGCGGGCGAGATGCCGGCGGCCAAGCCCAAGGCGCAGACGGCCAGGGCCGCCGCGGCTGATTTGAGGAAGATCTGTTTCATAGCGGCATCCTTAGAGGTAACTGCCTCCATCTCAGCAAGACCGGGGCCAGGGCCGCGCGTTTTCCCTTTCCAGGGTTAACGGCACGCGGACGCCGGGATGCACGGTCCAATCCGTCCCGCGATGGCACGGCGACCGCTGTGATTGTGCCAATTCTGGCACGAACTTTTCCACCGTGCCGCTGAGCAGGCCGATATGGACATCGCCGTTCGCCGCCACCGATGGTTGGGCGCGGCGGCGGTTGAAGACCGATCTGGATGCCGGCGATCTGCCAACGCAGCTGGCGATGAGCGAACGCACCCTGCTGTTCCACAGAGTGGTTGGAACGCAGCCTGCCGCCCATCGGAGCAAGTTTTGCGCGGCCTAGGAAAGCCGCGCTTGAAAGGGGGGCGGCCAAGGCCTATCGGTCCGGGCGATAAACCGCTACAAAACCAGCCGGAAACGTTTCCAATCAAGGTTTTGTCCCGTGAAAATGTCCTTCCGCTGGTATGGCGACAGCGACCCCGTCTCCCTGGCCTATATCCGTCAGATCCCAGGCATGCATGGCATCGTCTCCGCGGTCTATGACATACCGGTGGGAGAAGTGTGGCCGATGGACCGTATCTTGGCTCTCAAGGCCAAGGTCGAGGCGCATGGCCTGGTGCTGGAAGTGATCGAGTCCGTGCCGGTGCATGAGGACATCAAGCTGGGCAAGCCCAGCCGCGACCGGCTGATCGCCAATTATCAGCAGACCATCCGCAATTTGAGCAAGGCCGATATCAAGGTGATCTGCTACAATTTCATGCCGGTGTTCGACTGGACCCGCACCTCGCTGGCCAAGGTGCTGCCGGACGGCTCCACCACCCTGGCTTTTTCCACCCAGGAGGCCGATGAGATCGACCTCTCCAAGGGGATTGCGTTGCCCGGTTGGGATAGCAGCTACAAGCCGGAGGAACTGAAAAGCCTGCTGGCGGAATATGCCGATGTCGGCGAGGAGAAATTGTGGGAGAATCTTGGCTATTTCCTCAAAGCCATTGTGCCGGTGGCGGAGGAGAGCGGCATCAAGATGGCCTGTCATCCCGACGACCCGCCGCGCCCGATCTTCGGCCTGCCGCGCATTGTCAAGAACCGCGACGACCTGGCGCGGCTGCTTTCCATCGTCGACAGTCCGTCCAATGGCCTGACCCTGTGTTCGGGATCGCTGGGGGCGGGCCCCAAGAACAATGTCGAGGCGTTGGTGCGCGAATTCGGCGGACGCGGGCGGATTCACTTCGCCCATCTGCGCAATATCAAGGTCAATGAGGCTGGAGATTTCGAGGAGACCGCGCATAAGAGCGAGTGCGGCTCGCTGGATATGGCGGCCATTGTCAAGGCCTATCACGACATCGGTTTTGAAGGCTATGTGCGGTCCGATCACGGCCGCATGATCTGGGGCGAGACCGGCAAGCCCGGTTATGGCCTTTATGACCGGGCCTTGGGCGCGGTGTATCTGAATGGGCTGTGGGAAGCGATGAAGTTCGCGCCACGAGCCTAAGAAGCGCGAAACGCATGGCGCACCTATAAGGCGCCGCGATAAATCGAGGGGGGAAGAATGCCGAAGATTCGCTGGCTGATCATATGGCTTTGCTTCCTTGGCAATGCCATCAGCTTTATCGACCGCGCCAACCTGGCCATAGCGGCGCCCGCCATTCGCGCGGAGCTGGGAATCGATGCCGCCGCAATGGGGTTGGTGCTGAGCGCCTTTTTCTGGACCTATGCCGTGATGCAGCTTCCCGCCGGCTGGTTCATCGACAAGGTGGGCGTGCGCATCAGCCTGGCCTTTGCGGTAACCTGGTGGTCGGTGTTCACCATGGCCACGGGGGTTGCGCGCGGCGTGTCGCAATTCGTCGGCTGGCGACTGTTGCTGGGGATGGGCGAGGCGGCTGCGCTGCCCTCCTTCACCAAGACGGCCTTCAACTGGTTTCCGCGCAGCGAACGGGGAATTGCCTGTTCCATCTTCAATAGCGGCTCCACGGCGGGGTCGGCATTGTCGCTGCCGCTGGTCACGGCGCTGATTGCCGCGGTGGGCTGGCGCGGCGCCTTTGTGGTGACCGGCTTGATCGGCGTGGTGTGGGCGCTGGCTTGGTGGTTCATTTATCGCGACCCCGAACAGTATCGCGCCATCGCGCCGCGTGAGGTGGATGCCTTGCTGGCCGAGCGCGGCACGCCCCAGGCCGTGACGGTGAAAATCTCCTGGCTGGATCTGTTCCGCTACCGCTCGATCTGGGGACTGATGATCGGCTTGTTCTGCCTGAATTTCGCAATCTATTTCTTCATCACCTGGTTTCCGTCCTATCTTTTGCAGGCGCGCGGCTTCTCGCTGGCTTCGCTGGGCACCTGGGGGGCGCTGCCGGCGGTGATGGCGATCGTGGGCAACTGGATGGGTGGCTATGCCTCGGACCGGCTGCTCAAGGCGGGCTGGAGTCATACCGCGGCGCGCAAGACCTGCCTGGTCGGTGGCATGGCGATGGCGTCGTGCATCGGCCTATCGGCGGTGGTTGAAAGCGACTGGCAGTGCCTGGCGCTGTTCACTTTGGCCTATACCAGCCTGTCCTTTACCGGCGCCAATGTCTGGACGGTGGCCAGCGAGATGGCGCCGACGCCGGGCCATGTCGCCTCTATCGGCGGTATCCAGAATTTCGCCGGCAATCTGGCGGGCATTTTTCTGACCACCTTTACCGGGGTGATGCTGGTCATCACCAAGGGCTCGTTCCTGATTCCGTTGGGGGTGGCGGGGGGACTGTGCCTGGTGGGGGCGCTGTCCTACCTCTTCCTGGTGGGCAAGGTGGAGCCGCTGCCGGCTTTGAAGTAGGGGGCGGCCGCGGGCGAGTCAGCTATAGTCGGTCCATGACCTTGGCGATGGGCCCGGTGCTTCGCAATATTCCCAACGCGCTGTCAGCCTACCGGCTCGGCATGGTGCCGGTCCTGGCGGGTTTGGCGCTGACGGGGCGCGAGAAGTTCTTTGTCCTGTTGATCGTCATCAGCCTGGTCAGCGATATACTGGACGGGCTGATCGCCCGGGCTTTCCGGCTGCAGACCGCCTTCGGCGCCAAGCTGGATTCCATCGCCGACGACGCCACCTATATCGCGGCCTTCATCGGCGTGGTG
>DATEIA010000273.1:0-8944 GCA_035279305.1 Rhizomicrobium sp. | reverse complement strand
ACGGCGATGAGAGCGGCGATCAGGCCATACTCGATGGCGGTGGCACCCGATTCATCGCGGATAAAACGCGAGATAAGATTCATTTCAGTCTCCACTTTAGTAACACCCTAGGATGCCCACCCCCGGACGAACTCTTTTCGTTCGTTGTGGACATGTCCCACACTAAGAACCTCGGCTTAATTTGCGCTTAATCCTGTTACAGATAGTTTTTTAATGTTGTACGGGTTTTTGCCGCAAACGCCGCGCTGGCCGCGGCTCGGGCCGAATTCGTTGATCATTTGTTTACCATGGCACGATTTTGGCCACCGGCATCGCGTTTCCCCGGCTGCTTCGCGCCCCGCACCGCCGATAGATCAGCGTGAAACAGAAAAGCATGGCGGGCACGGCGAGCGGGATAGATGTGGCATGCGCGAAATTTCGCGTGGCAATCGGCATCAACCAGAGAATCGCCAAACACAGAATTTCGTAATCGAAAAAACCGCGGTTTTTTCCTTCGGCGGCCAACAGCGCGATCGCGGGCGCCAGAAGCATCAGGTCGTAATCCAGACAATAAGGCGTGATCAGCAGCGCCGCGACGCACAGCGCGGCTTTTTTGTATCCGATGGCGATGGAAGCTCGCCAAATCCTCAGCAGCGCGAAAATCACCATCACGGCGACGGCGATTTGCGCGCCGTAGGCGAGCGGAACCGGTCCATGCCACATACGTACCCAGGCGAAGATGCTTTGAATCTTGTGAAAACCGGTATTGCCTTGCTCCAGCACGACGGTGCGTGTGAAGGTCATGGACTCCAAAAAGGCCGGCCAGACTTGCCAACCGAAGCTCGCCGTCGCCGCGGCAGAAAGGCCCGCAACGGTGGCCGCAGCCGCGCCGAAGCATCTCCAGCGTCCCGTCGCCAACAGGAGGATCGGAATCAGCACACAAAATTGCGGCTTGTAGCAAAGCAGACCGAACAGCACGCCGGAGAAAAAAGGGCGCTCATCCAACACGGCCAGGCCCGCCGCGAACAAAGCCGTGGTGAGAAAGCCGTTTTGTCCGTGGATCAGGTTCACAAAGACCGCGCTGAATCCTAAGGTGAGGAGAAGCCACAGCCGGTCACGCATCATCGCCGGCGCCGCGCTGCGACGAAGCAAGAGGCTCATTGCCCCCAGATAAAGCAGCAGCGAAACGCCCTGCCAGACGATCAAGGCGTGGATATAGCCGAGCTGCGCCAAGGCGGCCGCAACGAACAGGAAGAAGGGCGGGTAATGCCAGCCATAGAATGGCGTTTCAGGACCGAATATCGCCCGCTCGGCCGCAAGCTGGCGCTGGGGATCGAACGGCGCGGTGGGATCGCCATGCGCGGCCGCAACGCCCGCGGCATAAACGTTAGAGAAATCGGTTCCCAGCGGACGGCCGGCATAGTCGTTGAGGCCATGGGCAGTGACAGCCAGATACAAAACGCAAAAAGCCAGCCCCAGGACCAGTCCCCCCGCCCATAGCATCATGCGCTCACGGGTAAGAAAATCGCCGGTGCGCGCCAGGAGGAAAATTTTCTTCATTTAAAGCCGGATAGGGGTTCGTCAAGCATGTCAGGGCGCATTTAAGAATGGGTTATTCCTCCGCGACTGCGAGCATTCTGAAGCTGAAACTTAAGGCTTATTTAATGGCGCGGGGCCTAATCTGGCCGCCTCGATTATGCCGGAGTCCGCCATGCGCCGTGCCTTTTTTGCCGCCGCCCTTATCGCCACCTCGCCCGTCTATGCCGCGGGCAAGAACGACGCCGTGGCCTTGGCGCTGGACGAGGTCCACACCCTCACCTTCCGCTCGCCGGTATCGACCGTCTATGTCGGCAATCCCTCCATCGCCGATGTCACGATGATCGACGCCCGCCACGCCTTTGTGCAGGGCAAGGGCTACGGCCGCACCAATATCATGGCGCTGAATCGCGATAATGTGATGGTCTTCAACACCCATGTCACCGTGACCGGCAGCCAGGGCGGCGGTACCGTGACCCTCAATCGCGGCGCCCAGCGCGTGACCTTGAACTGCGCGGGCGGGCGTTGCGAGCCGACGCCGATGCCCGGCGACGGCAAGGAAGCCGACGCCGTCAATGGCCAGATGACGGCACATCAAGCCGTGGCGCGCGCCGCGGCGGCTCTGTCGGAAGCCAAGAACTAATTCCAGTATAGCGGCAGCCACGCCAACGGAGGTGGCTATGCCGCCCGCCCGGCTGCATCGCGCTGCAAGACCGGATAGATGAGCTGCGGCATCAGCCCGTCGGGCATTTGCTTGTCGGCGATGCCATAGTTGCCGGGCAGCTGGTGCGCCGGCATATGGAAGGTGCCGAACATCACATCCCATAGCGCGAATGTCCCCGCGAAATTCTTGTCGCAGACCGCGCTGGCATGATGCCAACGATGAAAGACCGGACTGGCAAAGACATAACGCAACGGCCCGAAAGTCCAGTCGAGATTGGCGTGAACCAGGCATGAGGTGATGATGTTGAACGGGCCGACCACGATGAAAATGTCGGGCGCGACGCCGCACAGCAAGGCGACGATATCCACCAGTGCCGGGCCCAGCGCCAGATTTAACGGATGAAAGCGCGACGCGCTGATCCATTCCACATCCTCGGATGCGTGATGCACGGCATGATACTTCCATAGAAATCCGCGATGAAACCCGCGATGGATCCAATAGAGCGCGAAGTCGACGAGAACGATATACAACAGGCCTTGAACCCATAGCGGCAGGCGGGAAAGCGGGCCATGGCCATGCGCATAGAAATCCGCGATCTCCTGGCCATCGCTGATGTGAAACAGGGCAGCAGTGAGGGCCACCGTCACCCCAATGCGCAGATAGCGGGTGAAAATCGGAACGAAGATCCAGTAGCTGATATCCGTCATCAGGCCGCGCTTTTCCCACCATGGCTTGCCTTCGTTGCAGGGCGACAGGCGCGACAAGACGGCAAACACCAGCCCAAGCCCCGCAAGCCACGGCAGCACATGCCACAAGGTCAGCAATATTTGACCCAAAATCTCCAGTGTCAGCTTCATTACATGCTCACGCGCACATTGGTGATCTTCTTGGTGATGTCGGCGAAAGCCGCCGCAATCTGACTCGAAGATGTCAGATTGTAGTATTTGGACGCGTCGGAGGCGCAGTTCTGCAGCGGCGGGGAGGGTGGGGCGCCGACGGCGGTATGGACATAAAGTGTATAGATGACCACGCCGTCGGCCTTGGCCGCGTCGCAAACCAATTCCATCCGGTTGTCGATCTTGTCGTCGTCCGGCGTGCCTTCGGTACGACCATCGCCCCACCAGCGATTCTGGGTGTTAAGGCCGTCGCTGAATAGGATGATATAGCGCGTGGTATTGGCAGGCAGTGCCGGCGTGCCATAGGGACCATTTGGGGTGAGCATTATCCAACCATGCGCCACGCCGATGGCCTGGTTGGTCGAGCCCTTGGCCTGCATATTCTTGACCTGCGCGGCCAAGTCCGACCAGTCATACTCCAGCGGTGTAACTTTGCCGCTCATGCATTCCTTGGAAGTGACAGAGTTGGTAGAATTGGCGGCGGGAAAGCCGGTTGCATCGCTTCCCGATGGGCTGGTGTTGCTGATGTCGTAATCCTGTTCTCTATCGGCAATGCAGCCGCTCCAAGTGGAGGCGTGGTCGTTTGGTACCCAGACATGGCTCCATTTCTGGGTTTTGCAAACATTGTTGCTGCATGAACAGTTTACCGGCGAAAAGCCCCCACAGGTCGCGCCGGCGCCCGAACTTACCTGGACTGTAGCGCCGGGAATCTGGGTGCTGGACCAGCAACCATTGTAGTAACGCGCCAGGTGATCTTTGCTGTAGGCGGCCGAATTGGCGGTGGGGCAGATCAGCCCGCTGGGGGGGATCGGCGAGGCACCCGCGCCCGCGGCGACATTTCCGGAATTGTTGTTGGGGTTTTTCTGACAACCGAACCCGAATGGCGCATCCTCGCTGGTCGTGGACTTTTTGTTTATAGGGTTGGTGACGGTCGTGGTGAAGGGACAGTCGTCATGGGGACCATAGGCATCGAATGGCAGGTTCGTCTTGGGAATGGTGTAGGAGCCGGTGATCGTGACGCCGCTGGAATCCTTTGGGGCGGCATCCCAATCCGACCAGTTCAGCCAGGACGCGCTGACGAGACCGGTGCCGACATCGACTTCGCTATTGAAGGGCACGATCGCGACCCGCACATCGCCCGGCGTGGTGGAAACCGCCTGCAGGCTGGTCAGCATCTTCTTGGTGGCGTCCTTAAGCTGATAGATCTTGGTCGCGGCGTTGCCGCTGTTGAAACAAGGCTGAGGGTCGGGCTGGCACATCGATCCGGAATTATCCAGCACCAGCGCCACCCATAGCTTGGTCTGGCCCCACACCACGGTGGACGTGGTCGAGACCGGAACATCGGTGATGCCCGCCAGCTTCATCAGCACCGTGGGCATGCTGTTGGTGGCGGTGAGCGAAACCGACCCCTTGGCGTCATAGATGGGCGGCTGGATCGTCACCGTGCCGTACATCGTCTTATCGACAGTATAGTTGGCGTCGAAATACTGCTGTGCCAACGCCTGGGCGGTGGCTTGATCCAGCCCGGGGGTCGAGCCCACGGCAAGCGCCGCGGCGTCCAGCGCTTCGGCCATCTGTTGGCGCACCATCATGGCGCGCACAAAATCGAGCCCGGCACCGGCGCCGATCATCAGCGGCACCAGCGCAATCGCAAACATCATCGCAACGTTGCCGCGCTTGGAGCGCAAGAAGTCGCGCGCCAAGGCGACGAAAAAATTCAGCCTGGTTTCCACGGATCAGCCCATCGCTATCGAAGGCGCCATTTTCCGCGAGAACCCGTGAATATGCTGTTGCTTTCCCGAAAGCCGGTAACATAGGCCTTAACAAAAAAGCTCGAACCATTAATGTAGTTGAATAAACAGTTGAAAGCGCATTCCGCCGCGTCATGCCTGTAACGAGATTGGTAACTTTCCATTGAGCAATCAGGCCCGTTTGACTTCGTCTTAACTCCGCCTGGCCTTTAAGATCACGGTGGAGGGCCTATTGCGGTGACGCTCAAGTCATTTCTCAAGCGCTTTTGCCGGCGCCTGCGGACCGACGCCAACAAAGGTTCGGCGGCGATCGAATTCGCCATGGTCGCGCCGGTCTTCCTCTTGATCATCATGGCGACCATTGAAACCGGCATCGTCTTTTTCGCCCAGTCCGCCTTGCAAAATGCCGTGAACGATGCGGCACGACTGGTGCGCACCGGTCAGACCGCCTGCTTCAGCAAAGACTCTGGCGGCAATTGCCTGGGGATAACGGCCGACGAATTTCGCAAACAGGTTTGCGATGAAGTGGTGATGCTGCTGCACGCCTGCAAGAAGGACGTCAACGGCAATAGCGATCTGCAATTCGACGTTAAGGCCTATAGTGCCGGCTTCGGCGGCGTCAGCAATTCCTCGCCGCTGGATGGCAATAAGGACCTGCCCAATCTGACCGCCTTCGACACCGGCGGTGCCTGTGATGTGGTGCTGGTGCGCGCCTTCTATCGCTGGCCGATCGCGACGCCTTTTCTGGGCTTTCTGCTGGCCAATATGAAAGGTTCCAATCATCTGCTGGCCACCGCCGCGGCATTCCGCAACGAGCCTTATGTCAACAATGTGGGAGGTTGCTGAACATGCTGCGCGCCCTCCGCCACGCCGCGACCCGGATTCGCGCGTCAAGCATCACGCGGCATGCCGCCAACAAAGACGGCACCGCGGCCACGGAATTCGCCCTGCTGCTACCCCTTCTCATCACTTTGTTTTTCGGCGTGGTGGAAAGCTCCCTGGCGTTTATATGCCGGTCTGACGTGTCGTTGATGGCCAGCACGGCCGGCGACCTGATCTCACAGGCCAACGCGACCAACACCGCCGACATCAGCAATGTCTATAGCGCCGCCGGCACGGTTCTCTATCCTTATTACGATCCCGCAGCGGCCGGTTCCGCCAAACCGACCATTCGCATCACCAGCGTCATCGATGACGGCAGCGGCGCCACCGGCAAGAACCATATGACCGGCAAAGTCGCCTGGACCTGCACCCAGGCCGGCTCGGGCACTCTGACGCCGTCCTCGCGGGCAAAGGACGAGACGGTGAGCTTGCCGCAACCTCTCATGACCGAGAATGGCAGCATCGTGATTGCCGAAATCGCCTATAGCTATTCCTCGGCCACCACCAAGGTGATCGGCGGGCCGATCAACTTCACCAACAATTTCTACGCCAAGCCGCGCCGCGTCTTGCAGATTGCGGCTCCCACCGGTGGCTGCCCTTGATCAGTTTCCGCGCGGCCGAATAAGACCTTCCTGCGCCACCGAAGCAACCAGCGTCCCGTCACGCCGCCCCGGGGCGCGAATGCGCCCCAATAAAATAAAATCGGCGTGTTAACGCGGCCGGATGAGGCCTTCCTGGGCGACTGACGCCACCAACGTGCCGTCACGCCGATAGATAGCGCCGCGATTGAACCCGCGCGCGCCAAAGGCGCTAGGACTATCCTGGGCATAGAGCAGCCAATCGTCGACGCGGACCGGACGATGAAACCACATGGCATGGTCCAGGCTCGCCACCTGCATATCGGAGAAGATGCTCTTGCCATGCGGTAACAGCGACGTGTCCAGCAGCGACATGTCGGAGACGAAAGCCAGCAAGGCGCGATGGATATCGTCATTGCCGGGAACCGGGCCCCGCGTCTTCAGCCAGATATGATCCACCGGCGGCCGCGCCGGCCGGTCACCCGAATTTTCGAACGGACCGCGCCCCAGCACGGAGCGGGTTTCGAACGGGCGCTCGCGCGACACCCATTGGCGGATATCGGGTCTCAGCCCGGGATCGCGCAGCAGCACCTGCTGGTCGTCTTCCAGAGATTCAGGATCTGGCACCACCGGCATGGAGGATTGATGTTCGAAACCGCTTTCAACCTTTTGGAACGAGGCGGCCAGGATGAAAATCTGCGCCGCCCCCTGCAGGGCAACCACCCGCCTTGCGGTGAAACTGCCGCCGTCGCGGGAGCGGTCAACCTGATAGACGATCGGGATTTTGGGATTGCCGGGCCGCAGGAAATAGGCATGAAAGGAATGGCAGGGACGCTGCCGTGCCACCGTGCGCATGGCCGCCACCAGCGCCTGGGCCAGGACCTGACCGCCGAACACGCGCTGGATCGATTGGTCCGGCGAACGGCCAGAGAAGACATCCTGTTCGACCTGCTCCAAGTCCAGCAGCGCCAGTAATCGGGTCAAAGCGCTATCAGCCATTCGTTTCCCAATAGTGCGCAGAAATTACATTATGTATTTGATATTATTGTATAAAATACAAAAATCGCCCATGCGCCCGATCCCCCAGGACCGGCAAACTGAAAAACTGTCAGAAAAGGACAGGTGTAAAGCTGGAACATTTCACCTTTTCGACTGTTGCCAGCGAGTCACATGGCCTAAATAAACCTGGGAAAGCGTGCACTTATCTGCCGCAAGGCAGCATTTGGCTTGGAGACAAATCCGGGAACCGACGTTATAAGCAATATAGTGAATTTGACGGGATTGGCGGGGGCACCCTGCCGTTAATATTTTTAGCGAGGGTAAAAACATGAAACTTCGTTTGCTCGCCATGGCGACTGTTGCCGCCGCGGCTCTCAGTACACCTGCACTGGCCGGCGATGGCTGGTACCTGGGTCTGGGTGGTGGTTGGGACAACCAGCCCGGAATTCGCGGCACCTCCGTTCCGTCTCCCACCTTCACCCAGAAGACCAACTCCAGCGACAATTTCATCGGCGCGATCGCCATCGGCTACAAATGGGCCGATACCGGTTGGCGCCTGGAAACTGAGCTGGCCTTCACCCAGCATGATCTGTCGCTCGGCGCGTCCACTGTCGCACCTACCGGCGCTAGCGGCGGCAATCAGATCACCTCCAGCATGCTGAACCTGCTGTACGATATTCCGTTGGACGACCAGTGGAAGTTCACGGTCGGTGGCGGTATCGGCATAGGCGGTGTCCGCGGCGCGCTGCGCACCAACGGCACCTCCTTCGATATCTTCCGCGGCGCTCACAGCGCCTTCCAGTGGCAGGCCATTGCCGGTCTCGCGGTCACCGTGGCGCCCGATGTGGACCTGTTCGGCGAATATCGCTATCGCGAGAACGAGACGGATCACAACTTCGCCTCGTCCTACACCAATCTTACCCCCATCCACGTCTCCGCGATTCAGGAGAATGTGGTGATGGTCGGCCTGCGTTGGTTCCTGACGCCTCCTCCGCCACCCCCTCCGCCTCCGCCTCCGCCACCGCCTCCTCCTCCGCCGCCTCCGCCTCCGCCTCCTCCGCCGCCACCCCCGCCGCCGGCGAAGACGTACATCGTCTTCTTCGACTTCGATAAGTCGGACCTCACCGCGGAAGCGCAGAGCACGGTTACCGAGGCTGTATCCGCGGCCAAGACGCTGGGCTCCGTCCGCATCATGGTCACCGGCCACACCGACACCGTCGGTTCGGACCGCTACAACCAGGCGCTCTCCATCCGCCGCGCCACCGCCGTGAAGGGCGAAATGGTCCGTCAGGGTCTGGGTGCGGACTCGATCGCGATCGAGGGCAAGAGCTTCCACGATCCGCTGGTTCCCACCGGTCCGGGCGTGCGCGAGCCCAAGAACCGCCGTGCCGTCATCGATCTCGGTGGCTAAGCAGCAGGTTCATAGCTGAAACGGAAAAGGCCGGTCGCAAGACCGGCCTTTTTCTTTACCCACTCCAGCGTCAGTCTGAGCAATTCCAGAAACCTCGAGCCGCGCATTTCGCGCGGCGACCGACAGCTTCCGACAGCTTCTTCCCCCTTATAGCGAAGCGACCTGAGAGTGTCCGCAGCGAGGTGTTTGCGACTTCGCAAACCCGAGCTGCGACGGATGGGGGATCAAAAGTAGACGGCAGAAAATAC
>DATEIA010000272.1:0-4772 GCA_035279305.1 Rhizomicrobium sp. | reverse complement strand
GCGGCATAACCGGCCGACACGACAACGACCAGCACAATCAGGCAGTCAATGAACGTGACCGACAGACTCATGAATCAAGTCTCATGATTCGACTTTACCACGGCGCGGCGTTGGTTCAGGAGCAAATCTCAGCAACTCGGCCACGCTGGTAATCTCGGTTAATGCCAGGCCCGCGGCGGCTGCCCCAGCAATTTTTGGAGCTCCGGCGGGAACGAAGGCGCTGCGAAACCCAAGTTTGGCGGCTTCCTTGAGCCGGTTTTCGGCCTGCGGCACCGGGCGGATATCGCCCGACAGCGAGATTTCCCCGAAAAACACCGTGTCGCGCGGCAAGGCCTCTCCACCGAATGAGGACACCAGCGCGGCGGCAACCGCCAGGTCGGCCGCGGGCTCGCCGATCTTCAGTCCGCCCGCGACATTCAGATAGACATCGCTGGCCCCAATGCCAACCCCGGCCCGGGCGTCCAACACCGCCAGGATCATCGCCAGACGGCCGGTGTCCCAGCCCACCACGGCGCGGCGCGGCGTGCCGTAGGCGGTGGGGGAAACCAGCGCCTGGATTTCGCACAGCAAAGGCCGCGTGCCTTCCAGCCCGGCAAAGACAGCGGTGCCGGGGGCGACGGATTTGCGGTCCCCCAGAAACAGCGCCGAAGGATTGGCGACTTCGGCCAGGCCCTTGCCGGTCATTTCGAACACGCCGATTTCATCGGTGGCGCCGAAGCGGTTCTTCACCGCCCGCAGCACGCGGAAGTGATGGCCGCGCTCGCCCTCGAAATAGAGCACCGCATCCACCAGATGCTCCACCGCCTTAGGCCCAGCGATCTGGCCGTCCTTGGTGACATGGCCCACCAGCAGCAAGGCCGCGCCCGAGGCCTTGGCATAGCGCACCAGATCGAAGCTGGCGGTGCGCACCTGGGCTATGGTGCCGGGTGCGGCATCCAGCGCGCCGGTCCACAAGGTCTGGATGGAATCGATGGCGACAATGTCGGGCGGCTTGCCGGCTTCCAGGGTGGCCAGAATGTCTTCGACATTGGTGGCGGCGCCCAGCATCAAGGGCGCGTCGGACAATCCCATGCGGGCGGCGCGCATGCGCACTTGGGCCATCGCCTCTTCGCCGGAGATGTAAATCGCATGACCGCCATTTTGGGCATACTTGCCCAGGGCCTGCAGGATGATGGTGGATTTGCCGATGCCGGGATCGCCGCCCACCAACAGGGCCGAGCCCGGCACCAGCCCGCCGCCGGTGACCCGGTCGAATTCGCCAATGCCGGTGGGGCGGCGTTTGGGCGGGGCGTCCTCGGTTTTCAGATCTTCCAGGCTGATCTTGCGGCCTTTTGTTCTGCGGGCGGCGCCTGACCCCAGCGGCGGAGCCGCGCCTTCTTCCGTGATGGTGTTCCAGCCGCCACAAGCCTCGCATTTGCCCGACCATTTGGGTGCGGTGGCGCCGCAGGATTGGCAGACGAAGGAGGCCGAGGATTTCGCCATAGACCTACCCTCCCCTTGAGGGAGGGTCGAAAAATTCGAGCCCGCGAGAATTTTTCGGGGAGGGGTCATAGCTCCGCCGGCCCGACATGACCCCTCCCCGAAATTTGCTGCGCAAATTTCGACCCTCCCTCAAGGGGAGGGTGAAGAAGAGAATGACGTTAGCGGTTTTGGCCATGATTCCCTTATACCACGGCCGTCAAGCGCGTCCGAAAAACGGCGCTAGGCTTTGACCGCCATCTTGACCGGGCCCTCTGCCCCTTTTGTCATTCCGGCCAAGCGCGAAGCGCGCGAGCCGGAATCCAACTTCGAGCAACCAGTTGGTCCCGGGTCAGCGGCGCACCGTTGCACGCTGCGCCGCGCCCGGGATGACAAGAAGGTATCATGCCTTCACCGCCATCTTGATCGGGCCTTCCGCCCGGCCATGGATGAACTGCTCCACATAGGGGTTGCCGCTGCGGTCGATCTCTCCGGTCGGACCCTGCCAGATGATCTTGCCGCCATAGAGCATGGCGATCTTGTCGGAGATTTTGCGCGCCGAGGTCATGTCATGGGTGATGGAAAGCGCCGTGGCGCCGACATCCTTCACGGTGGAGACGATCAGGTCGTTGATGATGTCGGCCATGATCGGGTCAAGCCCGGTGGTGGGCTCGTCGAAAAAGATGATCTCGGGATCGGCGGCAATGGCGCGCGCCAAGCCGACGCGCTTTTGCATGCCGCCCGACAGTTCGGAAGGGCTCAGATAGGCGACATCCTCGCGCAATCCCACCTTGGCCAGCTTCTGGATGGCGATATCGCGCGCCTGGTTGCGGCCCACCCCGCGCCCCTGGATCAAGCCGAAGGCGACATTCTCCCATACCGGCAGGCTGTCGAACAGCGCACCGCCCTGGAACAGCATGCCGAACTTCTTCATGACACGGTCGCGGGCGGCGCCGTTGATATGGGTGACATCCTCGCCATCCACCAGGATGGTGCCCTCGTCCGGGCGCAGAATGCCCAGGATGGATTTGATGGTGACCGACTTGCCGGTGCCCGAGCCGCCGATGATCACCAGCGAGGACTGTTTGTCGATGGTGAGATCGACGCCGTCCAGCACCACTTTGGAGCCGAAGCGCTTCTTGACGCCGATCAGTTGAATTTTGGGCGTGCTCATTTGTGGAACAGCAGGGCGGTGAGGACATAGTCGGCGGCCAGGATCAGGATCGAGGATCCTACCACCGCATTGGTGGTGGCATTGCCCACGCCCTGGGCGCCGCCCTTGGAGTTGAAGCCGTTGAAACAGCCCATCAGCGCCACGATGAAGCCGAACACCGCCGCCTTGATCAGGCCCGATGTGATGTCTTCGCTATGCGCGAAATCCACGGTGTTCTTGAGATAGCCGGTGCCGTTGAAATCCAGGGTATAGACCGACACGGCATAACCGCCCAATACGCCGATCGAGTCGCCGATGGCGGTGAGGATCGGCATGGAGATCACCGCCGCCACGACGCGCGGCACCACCAGATATTTGATGGGATTGGTGGCCAGAGTGGTCAGGGCGTCGATCTGCTCGGTGACTTTCATGGTGCCGATCTCGGCGGCGATGGCCGCCGCCACGCGGCCCGCGATCATCAGGCCCGCGATCACCGGCCCCAGCTCACGGGTGATACCCAGCACCACCACTTGCGGCACGATGGCCTCGGCGCCGAACCGGTTGCCGCCCAGATAGATCTGCAGCGCCAAGACGCCGCCGGTGAAGAAGGCGGTGAGCCCCACCACCGGCAAGGAGTAATAGCCGATGCGCATCATCTGACCCAGGATCAGTCTTGTATAGATGGGCGGTGAGACCAGCGCCGCCAGCGCCTGGCCGGTGAACAGAGCCAGCCGGCCGATATGGGCCAGCACCGTCAGAGTGGCGCGGCCGATGTTGGCGAGGAAATTCATCAGCTCTCGTACCGCCTTGGCACCCGGCGCAGCCGGGTGAGGATTTCATATTCGTTGGTGCCGGCGGCTTGCGCCACTTCGCCCAGGCTGATGCTGTCGCCCAACAGTTCGACATCGGCGCCAATATGCGGCGGTTCGCTCAGGGCGCTGACATCCAGGGTGATCAAGTCCATGGAGATGCGGCCCACGATGGGCACGCGCAGGCCCGCAATGGCCGCGGCCCCCTTGTTGGACAAGGTGCGCGGGATACCGTCGGCATATCCAAGCGCCACGGTGGCGATCATGCTGGGCCTTTTTGCGCGGAACGTGGCTGCGTAGCCAACGCTGTCGCCCGAGTCAATTCGCCGGACCTGCAGCACCTTGGCGGTCAGCACGGCCGCGGTTTGCATCAGGCTGGGGGCTGTGCCCGCGTCCGCCTTCCCTTCCGGCTTTTGGCCCTCGGGCCTTTGCGGATTGGCGCCATACAGCGCCACGCCGGGCCGCACCAGATCGAAATGGTAATCGATGCCCAGCATCGCGCCATGGCTGGCAGCCAGGCTGGCGGGCGCCGGCGGCAGCATGGCCAGCGCCTGGCGGAAACGCGACAGCTGCTGGGCATTCATTTTGTTTTGCGGTTCGTCGGCGCAGGCCAGATGACTCATCACCAGCACAAGATTGAGGCTCGCCAACCGCCTGGCCTGCTCCGCCGCCAAGCTGGCGAGTTCCTCGGCCGTAAGCCCCAGCCGGTTCATCCCGGTATCGACATGCAGCACCGCGTCCAAGGGCGTGCGCCCCACCCGCGCCGCCGCCTGCCAGGCCGCGACCTGCGCCAGACTGTTCAACACCGGCGTCAGCGAAAAGCGCAGCAGCGCCGGCACGGAATCCGGATCGGCCCCATCCAGCACAAAGATGCGCGCCAGCGGCGCGATCTTGCGCAACGCGATGCCTTCTTCCAGCCGCGCGACGAAAAAGCAATCGCAACCCGCATCCGCCAGCGCCGGCACCACCCGCGCCATGCCCAGTCCATAGGCATCGGCCTTGACCACGGCGGCGACGGCGGCGGGCCCGGTCAGGCGGCGATAGGTGCGATAATTGGCGGTGATGGCAGGCAGGCGCACCGTCAGGCGCGCGGCCTCGAAATCCTCCTGTGCCCCTTCGCTCATACCGTCTCTTATATATCCAAAGTCGGGCGCGCCCATCACCGGTCGCCCGTGGCGGCGCGCATGGCCGGGGTAACATGCACACAGGGTGTATTCTGCAGGATGGGACAGCCGCCCGACCCCGGGATGATGCCGGCCTGGACATCGGAGCGGAGCTGGTCGGCGCCGGTATTGACGCTGAACTGGGTGTCGGGAGCTTCTTTCAGGCGCGGCAACACGGTTCTGGGTATC
>DATEIA010000271.1:0-4705 GCA_035279305.1 Rhizomicrobium sp. | reverse complement strand
CCTGCTTCATCCAGGCGATGCGGGCATTGCGGGCAACCGTCATGACAAATCCTTGGGCACTATTCCGAGAATGCGGCAGGCCGCGTAGGTCAGATTGGCCTGGTTGAGGGTATAGAAATGGAACTGTCCGAAGCCGCGGCTACGAAGCTGTTCCACCTGATCGGACAGCACCGCGGCGGCGACAATACGGCGGGTCTCCACATCCCCATCCAGCCCTTCATAGGCCTTGGCCAGCCAAGCCGGAATGGACGCGCCGGCCTTGGCTGCCATGCGCGCCACGCCGTTGAAATTGGTGGTGGGCATAACCCCGGGCACGATGGGAATGGTGATGCCGGCGCGGGCCGCATCGTCGCGGAAGCGTGCGGTCAAGTCGTTGTCGAAACAGAACTGGCCCAGGGCCCGGCTGGCGCCGGCGTCCATCTTGGCCTTGAGCAGTTCGATGTCATGGCCGTGGCTGGGCGAATCCGGATGCCGCTCGGGATAGAAGGACACGCTCACCTCAAAAGGCGCGATTTTCTTGATCCCGGCGATCAGCTCGGGTGTGGAGCGATAGCCGTCGGGATGCGGACAATAAGGCCCGCTCATGCCCGGCATGTCGCCGCGCAGGGCCACGATATGACGGATGCCGGCGTCCCAATAAGCGCGCACGATCTCGTCGATCTCGCCGCGCGGCGCCGCCACGCAGGTCAAATGCGCCGCCGGTTTCAAGCTGGTCTCTTCGACAATCCGCCTGACGGTGGCGTGGGTGCGCTCGCGCGTCGAGCCGCCCGCGCCATAGGTCACCGAGACAAAGTCCGGCGCCAAAGGCTCCAGCCGCCGGATGGCGGTCCACAAATTGGCTTCCGCCTCATCCGTCTTGGGCGGTGAGAATTCGAACGAGACCTGAATGGGGCCGTTGATTCCACGGATTTGGTCGGTGACGAGATTTTCCAGGCTCATGCGGCTTCTTTTTTCATTTTGGGCTTGGCGGTCGCCAGCCAAAGTTTGACGGTGAGTTTTTCGCCGGCGCCCTGCGGGGCGATGGTTTCGCTCCCGGCATGCGCCAGGCCGGCGGCGGCGAACCAGCCTTCCACTTCCCGGTCCGAGAAACCCAAACGGCGGTGGGCAAATTCCTCGCGCAGGAACTCTTCCTTGTGAGGCGCAAAATCGGCGATCAACAGCCGCGCGCCCGGCGCCATCACGCGAGCAGCCTCCGCCACCGCCGCCCCCGGATCGTCCAGGTAATGCAGCACCTGATGGATAAGCACCACATCGAACCCTGGCCCCGCCGCGCCATTGGGGAAAGGCAGACGGAAAATATCGCCCAGCCGAACCTGTGCATTCTGGATACCTTCCCGCAGCAGCCGGTCCCGGGCGATGGCCAGCATGTCGGGACTGACATCGATGCCGACGGCACGCCTGGCGTGCGGCGCGATTAATTCCAGCATCCGGCCCGTACCGGTACCGGCATCCAGGAAATTTTCGATTGCCGCAGCGGTCAGCTGGCGCGCGATGGCGTCTTCCACTGCGGCGTCGGGCGCGTGCAAGCTGCGGATGCGCTCCCATTCCGCCGCATTGGATTTGAAATAGGCGGCGGCGGCATTGGCGCGGGTTTGGCGCACATGGGCCAGCCGCGCCTTGTCGGCTTCCTGCAGCGCCGGATCGGCCAGGGCGGCGATCGCGGCTCCGAGTTCGGCGCCAATGCCCCGGTCGGCGGCGCGGCAAAATACCCAGCTGCCTTCCTTGAAACGCTCAACCAGCCCTGCCTCGCCCAACAATTTGAGATGCCGGGAGACACGCGGCTGGGACTGGCCCACGATCTCGATCAATTCGCTGACGGTCAGTTCAGCCTGCCGCAGCAGCAATAGCAGGCGCAGGCGGGTGGGATCGCCCGCGGCACGCAGCATGGAAACCAGCCTGTCCATCGCTTTCCAACATATAAACATATCTTTATATGATTAGGAACGCTGTGGCTGCAAGGGGGCTGGATTCCTGACCGCAAAACCGGCAAAACCCGGGCAAATCTGGGGTTTTGGTTCGAATATGCGAGGGGTTCGCCGATTGTGGCTTGGACTATGCGCATTGGCATTGGCTGGCTGCGCCACCGCGCCACCCTCGCCCGAGGCCCTGGCTGCCAACGACCCCTATGAGCAGACCAACCGCGAGCTGCTCAAATTCAATGGCAAGATCGACAAATATTTCGTCATTCCCACCGTGGGGGCTTACTTCATCCTGGTGCCCGAGGGCGGCCGTCGCAGTGTCCATAATTTCTTGGGCAACCTGTCCCTACCCACCATTTTCGTGAACGACATGCTGCAGGGCGAGCTCAACCGGGCGGGCAAATCCATGTGGCGGCTGGTGATCAATTCCACCATCGGGCTGGGCGGCTTCTTCGATCCGGCCAGCAAAATCGGGATTTCCGGGCATGGAGAAGATTTTGGCCAAACCCTGGCGGTATGGGGCGTGGAGGAAGGTCCCTATCTGGTGCTGCCCTTTTTCGGCCCCAGCAATCCGCGCGACGCCACCGGTTTGGCGGTGGATGCGGCCATGGACCCCACCAATCAGATCCCGTTCAAGCAGCATATCTGGTGGGCGGCGGGCCGCGAATATTTCACCCTGCTGGATTTAAGGGCCCAGACGTATCAGACCATCCAAGGTATCCAACGCAGCTCGGTGGACTATTATTCCTCGCTCCGCAGCCTCTATCGACAATTGCGCAATGAGCAGATCCGCAATGGCCGCAAACAGGCTCTGGACCTTCCAGATTTTTGATATTTAAGGCATTTTCCCCGCCTTGAACTTGCCATAGCAAACCGCGAACATCGCCCAAACAGGAACCATCCGATGCGCTTGCCCACCTCCCCGACGCGCCGTGCCGTGCTGCTGGCGGCATTGCTGTCCACCTCTGCCGTGACGATGGCGGGGCCGGCGGCGGCAGCGGCCAATGTGGCGGAAAGCTTCGTCGACGAGAATATCCGCAAGGGGCTGGATATCCTGCGGGACAAGAAGCTCACCACGGTTCAGCGCCGCGACCAGTTTGAGACCCTTTTGTTGGGTCTGGTGGATGTGCGCCGGATCGGCCTGTTCACCCTGGGCCAATACCGCCGCACCGCGCCGCCGGACGATGTCGAGGCCTTTCTCAATGCCTTCAAGAATTACGCGACCGCCGCCTATCAATCCTATTTCGCCAAATACACCAACCAGACCTTGAAAGTGACGGGCTCAACCAAGCGCAGCGACACCGATTACATCGTCCAGACCATGCTGATTGATCCCAATTCCAACCAGCAGCCGGCGGAAGTGGACTTCCGGGTGCGCACCGATACCGGCAAGCCGGTGCTGGTGGATGTGGCTTACCAGGGCATTTGGCTGTCGCTGGAGGAACGCGACCAGTTCGTCGCCTTCCTGGGCCAGAACAACGGCAATGTCCGCACCCTGATTGCGCATCTCAGCGAACTGGCGGTCAATCTGGGCAAGCCGACTCAATAGACGCGCGGGTCTTTTGACCGTTGAGTGCGTCGCGCGTGCTCACATGCGTCAAGCACGCTCCGCGCGCGCTCCTGCTCATCGGCAAAATCCCTCGCGTTTATTGCAGCGCGAACTGCTTTATCGATCTTTGAAATCGATGAACCTATCCAGCACGATGCTTACGCTCTCGCAAATCTCTTATATTTGATCCGGTGCGGCTGATCGGCGTCGATACCCAACCGCCGCTTCTTGTCGGCCTCGTAATCCTGATAGTTGCCCTCGAACCATTCGACATGACTGTCGCCTTCAAAGGCCAGCATGTGGGTGGCGATACGGTCCAGGAACCAGCGGTCATGGCTGATGATCATGGCGCAGCCGGCGAAATCCTCCAGCGCGGTTTCCAGGGCGCGCAAGGTGTCCACATCCAGATCGTTGGTGGGTTCGTCCAGCAGCAGCAGATTGGCGCCTGACCGCAGCATCTTGGCCAGGTGGACGCGGTTGCGCTCGCCGCCAGACAGCTGCCCGACCTTCTTCTGCTGGTCGCCGCCCTTGAAGGCGAAGGCGCCGGTATAAGCACGGCTGTTGATCTTGGTCTTGCCGAATTCGATAATGTCGGTACCGCCGGAAATTTCCTGCCACACGGTCTTGTTGGGATCCAGCGCATCGCGCGACTGGTCGACATAGCCCAGCTGCACGGTCGTGCCGATCTTCAGCGTCCCGCCATCGGGCTTTTCCTGGCCCGTCAGCATGCGGAACAGGGTTGTCTTGCCCGCGCCGTTGGGGCCGATGACGCCGACAATGCCGCCGGCCGGCAGCTTGAAGTTCACGCCTTCATAGAGCAGCCGGTCGCCATAGCCCTTGGCAAGATTTTCCGCCTCGATCACCAGATCGCCCAGCCGTTCGGCGACCGGAATCATGATGGTGGCCGTGGCCTGGCGCTGCTCCTGCGATTTCTTCACCAGCTCTTCATAGGAATTGATGCGCGCCTTGGATTTGGCCTGACGCGCCTTGGGCGATTGCTTGATCCATTCGCGTTCGCGCGCGATGGTGCGCTGCTGGGCGGCTTCCTCGTTGCTTTCCTGCTTGAGGCGCTTTTCCTGAATCTCAAGGAACGAGGAGTAATTGCCTTCGTGCGGAATGCCCTTGCCGCGATCCAGTTCCAGAATCCAGCTGGTGACATTGTCCAGGAAGTAGCGGTCATGGGTGACCAGGATCACACAGCCTTTGTATTCGCGTAGCGTGTGTTCCAGCCATTCCA